>JAYUEU010000301.1:0-4231 GCA_043739065.1 Synechococcales cyanobacterium
GTAAGTTTAGGGCTGAAATATAACTCTTCCCTCTCGCTGCACTATAGAGGACACCATGAAAAAACGTATTTCCGAAGTAATGACTCCTAATCCATACACCGCTAATCCAAAAATGCAGTTGGAAGAAGTGATTACTCTGTTAGCGAAACATCGCATTAGTGGAATGCCTGTTGTGAATGATGAGAGTGAAGTGATTGGAATGATTTCTGAGACCGATTTACTATGGCAGGAATCGGGTGTGGAAGTTCCGCTACATATTCTAATTCTCGATAGTGTGATTTATTTAAATAATCCTCTGACTCGCGATCGTCAACTCCACAAAGCACTGGGGCAAACGGTGGAGGATGTTATGACACCCCATGCGATTACCATTACGGCAGATCATTCTTTGGCGGAAGCGGCTAGAGTATTTAACGAACGAAGAATTCATCGTTTGCCTGTTATTGATGCAGCTACCAATAAGCTTGTGGGTATTTTGACTCAAGGTGATGTGATTAGAACAATGGCGGAGGAGTTGGCGGTGACTAGGGTGTAATCAAACTTTGCTAAACTAGGTATTAGAACGATCGAGTCTAAAAAAGAGCCAGATAGAGTATCTAACGATCACCGAATAAACCCGACCTATTCACCAGTGTTTATCCATGAAGGCTCAAGGCAAAGCACAGACGGCACTTCTCTAGAATGGCCTCTAGCGAGCAGGTGGTGCGTAGAGACTCCATTGAAGGTCGTTCAGAAGTTCTGTTGGATGATGTAGGATTCAGTCATAGTTGCCGCTGCTTTTGCTGTGTTAATTACGTTGGTGGCATTTTTGCGCACGTCAGACCGTCGATCGTTCAGGAGTGCTGTCAACTGTAGAATGGACTCGATCGGTTTCATGAAGTGCATCGCGAAGGTTGCTTGATCGCGGACTTTAGGATCAGCAGCTTGCATTTCCTGAAGCAGAGACTGAAGTGCATTTCCTGAAGCAGAGACTGAAGTCGGGCTTGACGGGTATTAGGATCGACATAACTTAAGGCCCATAACGTAACGAATAGAACCGTTAGTAAGAATAGGACGGTGGGATGCTGGCGCGATCGCTTTACTATAATTTGACGCGACTAAAGTTCACTATCGATCGTTCCATAACGATATCTTCATCAGGACTTATGCATTCTTATATATTGTGGAAGAATGCATTGTCAAAGAAGTGGAACAATTACGATGAATCAATTTGTCATGAGAAAAATCAATTTTAAATAAAAAATGAGTTAATTTTTGGAAATGACTGGGATAGCGTTGTGTTTAGTAATAGTTGATCCGCTATTACTAATGGATCGACTCACGTTCCACTCAGTGAATCATTCTGTAATGACATTTAGCCTATAACTGCATAAGTGTATCTACGCTCAAATTATCATTCTATAGAATTCACTCCAGACTTGAATCCAGCGATCGGCATATCTCAATATTGTTATCTGTAAAAGACTTGATTACTCACGATTTTTGGACATTCTTATGATACTACGTCAACCATTGCTTAGTGGCCTATTGAGTATTGGTATGGTTATGACGATCGCCTTCCCAGGATCAGCACGATCGGCCAAGGTTGCGCCTATGAAATGAATTTACGATCGAGTCCGTCTGTTGAGGCTCAGCGGATTGATGGATTACCGGAAGGCACACCCTTAGAAGTTTTGAAGGTAGTTTCGAGTCGCGATCAGAATAATCCCTATTGGTACTACGTCCGTTCAACAGGCCGCTTAAAAACCGAGGGCTGGGCGACTAGCTCATTAGTTAACTTTAATCCTAGTAGTCAACGCTACGGAACATTAATGGGGCAGCAAGATGATGTGATTAATATTCGATCGGGTCCGAGTCTGGAGAATCGGGTGGTTCATACCGGGACACTGGGGGATCTGATAACGATCGGTCAATCGAAATTTGTTCCAATAAATAATTCTAGAACAGGATATGACTGGTATGTCGTAACTTATCCCAATGGGGCAACGGGTTGGGTACGGAGCGATTTGATTAATATTTGGCCTAAGGATTGCATCATTACTTGTCCAAACAATTAAAGCAAAATTAATATCATCTGAGGGATTGGAGGGTGAAATATTTGAGGTGAAATCTTGAATATGTCGTGTCAATTTTTGAAACTAGAGTAGTAACTAAATCGATTTACTCTAAGTTGAAATTAAATATAGTTTCCTCGAATTTCAAAAAACACTAGTTATTTGTGAGTATTAACCATGCCTAAAGTCTTGCCAATAACACTATTACCTTTAGCATTACTAAGTATGGCTAGTATTGAAGCTCCCCCGACGATCGCCACCTCAGATCAACTTCCCGCCCCTATGATCTGTCAAGCCGTAATTCCCTTATCTGGGGGTGATAGCTTAATTTATCAAATAACTGGCAACTTTGTAGAGGCGAAAACTATCATGACAGTGCATCGCCGGAAAGGAAATGACCGTCCGCAAATTCTGCTGCGTCCTACCTATGCGGATGACTATGAGACGATCGCCCCCGATGCTGACTATTCCAAATTGCCTTTTACCGGAACATTTCGAGGTCAGCCGAATAGTGGTCGCCGGTTGTATGCGGTGAAGGGTTCAGTCCATGGTCTCTATGTTAGTCTTCGACCTACTAGCGGTGTGCCCCAACGGATGCAGGTTGTTCATTATCTGAGTTCGGGTAACTTTATCCGATCGGGTAATGGCACCGGGATCTGTTGGCAGAAGTGAACCCAATCCAGCCGGATTGCCAGATAGTCCCGTGAACAATCTCCGCCCTAACTAAATTCAATACTAATAGAGTTTTTGTACCGATAATGTCGCATTCCATCAAATCATTTCAGCCCATCTGTCTACGGGCAATGCTGCTCAGTACGATCAGTTTTAGTTTGGTCCTGTCGGTTGAGCGATCGCAAGCCAATGTGCCGCAAAGTCAATCCAATGCAGCGCTAGACATCAGGCTAGATGGGAAGGGTGGAAAGTTGATCGCGCAAGCCGAAGCCAGTCCTCAAGCTAAAGCCGATCGGTTATATAAACAAGGCGTGACACTAGTCGATCGTGGTGAGAATACATCAGCTTTGGTATCGTTGCAAAAATCATTGACACTTTATCAGCAAATCAACGATCGCTCTGGTCAAATGAATGCTATTCGTTATATGGGATGGGCACAATTTCAATTGAAAGACTACCCCAAAGCGTTAGAACAATTTCAGCAAAGTTTGACGATCGCCCAGGCAATTACGAATCGCTCCGGTGAAGCTAAGGCATTGAATGGGGTTGGGAGCGTGTATGAGTCGCTCAAAAAACGAGATCAGGCACTGGCTAATTATAAACAGGCTCAGACAATTGCCATTGCCGCACAGGATCAAGAATTAGTCGCAATAACTTCAGAAAACTTAGGCGGATTATTTGAATATTCTGATTTTAGTAAAGCATATACACCATTTCAAACTAGTTTAAAAATTTGGCGCGACCTGAAGCAGCCCGAAAAAGAAGCGAGTCTCCTGCTCCGGATTGGGAATTTCTATGCCCGTTGGCCGAGCAATTGTTCACGGGCGATCGAGGAAGCCTACAGACCCAGCTTGCCGCTTTTCCAGAAACTGAACGATCGTGCTAGTGAAGGTATTGCGCTCGGTGGCATTGGTCGCTGTTACATTGAAAATAAACCGCAAGATGCAATCACATATCTCAATCAAAGTTTAGCAATCGCCCGTGACGTGAAGACTCGACGGAATGAAGGCATCGTGTTGGCAGATCTAGCAAAGGCATATCAAGCATTAGATGAAGTGGCTAATAATCGCTGGGAGAATGGCTTACTATTAACCGATTTTACTCAACCGATTATCTCCACCGAGCAATCAACTAAAGCATTGCAGTTGGCCCAGCAATCATTAGCGATCGCTCAAGAACTCAAATACCGATCGGGAGAAGCCGCCGCATTAGAAAGTCTCGGTCGAACCTATGCCGTATTAGGACAGTTGCCCAAGGCGATCGAAGCCCAAAATCAACGACTGATGATTGCGCGGGAATTTAAAAATACTGCTATGGAAGCTGAAGTATTAACCCATCTAGGCACGTTATACACAGCGATCGGTGATCATCGTCAGGCGATCGCTCAACACCAAGCGGCGATCGCAATTTATCAAGTCGATTGGCAACGTCGTGAAGCAAGCCTTAAAGCATCAAATATTCCAATTACAGCATCATTACGTGGCTATGAATACCGTTTAGCTTTG
>JAYUEU010000302.1:0-6256 GCA_043739065.1 Synechococcales cyanobacterium
TCTCACTGCCGATTATTTTTCTGATCATTTGGATACTGGAAAATGTGACCTTTCCAAATCTGCAAATTTTAACTGGAATACTACTTTTCCTCTTCGGGACAAGTTCATCATTTATATTCAATCAAATGGGGGGCTTGTTAGGCGATCTCAAGTCAACCCGCGAAAGTTCTTCTAGGGTGCGAGATAAGCTAGGAGAACTGGCCTTGGAGCAGTGGACAGAGTCGCCAATTTGGGGGCATGGCAAGATGGCAGCAGGTCCAAACTCGATTAGGAGAATGCCTATTGGATCGCATCATACTTGGATTGGGTTGCTGTTTACTCAAGGATTCTTAGGTGTCTTAGCCTTATTAATTCCCAGCGTGGTCACGATCGGCTGGCTAGTGCTAAGCCTTAAACGTCCCGCGATTCAACTCTATGCAAAAGTGACACTGACGTTATTTCTAATCATCTTGTCCGGGTCATTTGTCGATAATATTGAATCTATGGCTTACCTGTATTGGACAACACTGATGATGATTGGAATTACACTCAGAGTAGATGTAGATTGAATTAATCTTAATTTCTTTTCTCACCTAATGAACTTCGATCGTATTAAATTACAACAATACAGATTTAAAGATTTACCTTATTATCGTGACTCAGTAGGTATAGACACCGTACCAGACTCGGATACTTAATTGCGATCGAATACCGGAAAGGAAAATGCATTGGCTATCCAAAACGGTGTCGTTACTGTCCTAGCATACTTGCGGCGATAGCGGAACGGCTTGTGGTGTCAACGCTTACGGCATGATTGTTCGGATTGGTGCTTTTCTTGATAGTGATGGTCTCGTGAATGACACCGCCAAAAACGTAGCTATTTTCTCTTGTAATCTCTGCCTATTGATTTTCGATACTAATTAGGGTATTCTAGTATCGTCTGTGTGTATTAAAAAAATTAATCCTATTAATCAATATTAGGTAACTAGTCTTGAGTCAGCCAACGGCCGCCTTTTGGAATCGGCGAAAAATTATTCAGGCTGGCATCGGTGCAAGTTTAGGCATTGGTGGCGCAGCAATAGCTTGGTCACACCGACAGTCATTAAGCTCATCTCAAGGGGCTGTCAAAGTTCCCTCCATGGTCCCAATGAATCACGGAGATATGAGCCACGGCAACACCATTAGCCCGATGGACATGCTGCGGGACTTCGATCGAGGAACTGTCACCCAAGAAAATGGTCGGACTGTCCGAGAATTCAAGCTGGTGGCTCAGTCTGGAGAATTGCAGCTCGACAAAGCCAATAAATTTATCACCTGGAATCTGAATGGTAGAGTTCCGGCCCCAACGCTGCGGGCAAATGAAGGCGATCGGATTCGGATCGTGTTTCAAAACAAAGGCGGCCATGCCCATTCACTTCATTTCCACGGCGATCATCCCGCCAATATGGATGGCATTAAACCCGTGCGCAACGGTCAAGTATTCATTTATGAGTTTGACGCAAAACCCTTTGGTGTCCATCTTTACCATTGTCATGTTGCCCCCGTTACGCGCCATATTGGTAAGGGTCTATACGGCATGTTTATTGTCGATCCACCGACCCCGCGCCCCCCGGCTGACGAACTGGTTTTAATTATGGCGGGCTACGACGTGAATGGAGATGACAAAAATGAACTGTATGCGTTCAATGGAATTCCTCATTATTACATGCACAATCCGATCGCAATTCAGCAAGATCAACTCATTCGGCTCTATGTTCTCAATATGATCGAATTGGATATTGCCGCTACCTTCCATCTCCATGCGAATCTATTCACAGTCAATCAAACGGGCCGATCGCCGACGGTTGGCAGCTACGAAACCGATGTCATCACCATGGGCACTGCTGAACGTCATATTCTGGAATTTAAGTATCACGAAACTGGGAAATTTATGTTCCATCCCCACCAAGATTTTATGGCAGAAGCGGGCTGTATGGGTTATTTTGACGTGATTGCTAATGCTTAGGAATAAGCTTTAAATCCCCTTTTTGGGTCAGATTATGATCAAAATCTCTACCTCATTATTGATTTTCGATCGCAAACTTGTGCTACCTTGACAGAGTGTCATTGAGACTATGTCGCATCTGTAGCTGTCCCATTATTTTGTAAATCTGGTTCTCATCTCATGAAAGCTTTAACATTTATAGGACTTTGCTTGGCTGGAGTAAGCCTTTCCATCCTATCTGCTTGCAGTAACTCCGCACCCACTGCTACTGCGCCCTCAGCCTCTAGTTCTGCTTCAATGGCCTCGGCTGACCATGCTGGAATGAGTCATGGAAAAAAGATTAATATTAATAATGCTCTGCTCTCACAGCTCGACAAACTCGAAGCTAAACTAGGTATTCCGGCACTGTCCAACAAAATTCAATCCAGCCGTCCCTACGCAAAACCTGAAGAACTTGTTTCTAAAAATGTCATTAATCAAGCGCAGTTTGATCAAATTAAAGACATGGTGACGATCGAAGAAATCGCCTTAACAGGTGAAGCAAAAGATATAGATTATATGTTGAAACTCGGCTTAATGAAGGGGCATATGTATGTCGCAAAAGAGCTTTTAGATCTCGGTAAACCAGATCAAGCAGAACCTCATATTGGCCATCCGGTTGAAGAAATTTATGCGGATGTTGAAGATCAACTGAATGAACGTGGTGTCAAAGAATTTAAAACACCATTGATGGCATTACAAGAACACGTTAAAGCAGGTGCAAAGGACAAGGCAAAGGTGGACGCTGAATTTGATACTTCGATGAAAGCTATTGATGGCGCGATCGCAGTCCTCCCTGATGCTCAACGGAAGTCGCCGGAATTTGTTATTCAAGTTATGAATGGCCTATTAGATACCGCAAATAGTGAGTATGGTGCAGCCATAGCGGATGGAAAAATTAGAGAGGCGATCGAGTACCAGGATTCTCGCGGATTTGTTGAATATTCCAATGAACTATACAAAGGCATATCTAGCCAAATTGCAGCAAAATCTCCGGATGCTGAGAAAAAAATAAGTTCCACATTAAAAGAACTCATCCTTAATTGGCCTACACCTGTACCTCCTGCGGCCCCTGTTAAAACAACAGACGAAGTGACGAAGCTTATTAAAGAAATTGAAACTTCTGGGCAAACTATTAAGTAGGATCCAATCCACTACTTAATTCACCTCTCAACCCATCTCTCAACCCATTGAAATAACCCATGGATTTCAGCGCTGCCATTCCCACATTTGTGATTACATTGCGAGAAGGAGTAGAGGCGGCCTTAGTCGTCGGTATTGTCCTCGCCTATTTGAAAAAATCAAGCCAATCTCATCTTAAAAATTGGGTCTATTCGGGCATTGGTTTTGGACTTGCTTTGAGTGCCATTATCGGTGTCATGCTAGGTTGGTTTCTTCAAAATATCGGTCAATCTAATGAAAAATATGGTCCCGTCTTTGAGCCTGCGTTGGAAGGGATTTTTAGCTTGATTGCGATCGGATTTCTAAGCTGGATGTTGATCTGGATGACTCAGAATGCCAGGAGCATGAGAGGTACAGTAGAAGGGACACTTAGTAATGCATTAAGTCAAACTCAAGCGGGCTGGGGCGTTTTCAGCCTAGTCTTCTTTGCAATTTTGCGTGAAGGGTTTGAGACTGTTCTATTTATTGCGGCCAAGTTTCAACAAGGCGTTACGCCTGCTATTGGTGCGGCTTTGGGTATTGTCAGTGCAGCGGCGATCGGAACGGCGATATTCAAATTTGGCATGCGGTTGAACCTGCGTAAGTTCTTTTTGTATATGGGCGTATTTTTGCTGCTAATTGTGTCGGGCTTAGTGGTTACAGCTCTAGGGCATTTTGACACGGCGGTGAATACGTTTGCTGGACTCGATCGTAAATCGGCTGATGCCTGTATTTTTTACGAACATTTCGTCTCGCCCATGAACCGATCGTGTATTCTTGGGCCAGCAGTTTGGAACCTGAGCAAAGTTTTCCCAGACGATCGATTCCCCGGATTGGTATTCAGTACATTATTCGGTTATACACAGAAACTATTTGTGGTGCAGGCCATTGCGTATGTGGCATTTTTAGGGACGATCGGAACGCTCTATTTCAAGAGTTTGAATCAGCCTGTCACCCAGGCAATCGCTCAATCTAAGAGTGCATCTAAATCTAAGGCTGCATCGGAATCATAAACCTGAAACTTAAGTGCCTATTGATCTCAAGGACTTATTGATAATGACGATGATAGATCGACCCTGTCATCGTCATTTGCTTTTGGATGGAAATACTCGTGAATTTGTTCAGCCATTTTAGGCCCAATTCCAGGAACTTTAGCAATTGAATCGACAGTAGCTTCGCGAATGTAATCAATAGATCTAAATGTCGCAAGTAATTGTTTTTGACGATAATGTCCCAGTCCTGGAATATCATCAAGGCGCGATCGTTGCATTCGTTTCGATCGTTGTTGACGGTGAAAACTTACAGCAAATCGGTGAGCTTCATCGCGCAATCGTCGTAAAAGCTGGACTCCGGGCTGTTCGGACTCCGTGGATAATGGGTTAGATTCACCCGGCAAAAATATCTCCTCTCGCTGTTTGGCCAAACTCACCACCCGAAGTTCTTCCAGTAGATTCATGTCTCGCAGCACATTGATCACTGCCGAAAGTTGTCCCTTTCCGCCATCAATCATAATCAAATCTGGAAAATCAGAGAATGCCGTCGATTGCCGAGTCAGAATCGATGACTCATTCCACTTCCGAATATGTTCTCCCCGCGCCTTTGCATTGGCATACTTCCGGAATCGCCGGGTAATAATTTCAGCCATACTCGCAAAGTCATCCGAATGGCCCGGACGCACATCGGGATTCTGAACCTTATAGTGACGGTAATGTTGTTTTGCTGGTAATCCATCGACAAATACAACTTGAGACGCAACGGCATCCGATCCTTGAATATGTGAAATGTCATACCCTTCAATGCGTTTCGGCAATTCTGGCATATCTAAAATTTCCGCCAAATCTTGCATAGCGCGATTATTCCGATCGGCCACCCGCTGAGTTCGGGCCAATTCATACCCAGCATTTCGCTCCACCATCTCAATCAGTTCAGCTTTGCTCTGACGTTGGGGATTATCGATGGTAACTTTTCGTCCTTTTGCTTCAGTTAAATAGGCCGCCAACAACTCTGTCTCTGGCAACTCATACTGCACCAAAATTTCCGACGGAATCTCGACTGGATCAACCGATTGATAATGTTCTTCTAATACCCGTTGCAAAATTGCCCCCGGTTCGCCCGACTGCGCATCTGCCACAAACCCCAATCGACCAACCAATCGTCCTGCCCGAATTTGAAATAATTGAATACAAGCATGATGATCATCACTCATCAACGCGATCGCATCTCGGGAAATAGTGTCATCCGTGAGCGTAACTTTTTGACCTGAATTCAAACTAGTCAATCCTGCAATTTGATCTCGCAATCGAGCCGCATGTTCAAAGTTTAACAATTCAGCCGCTTGCTCCATTTGTTCATTCAATGTTTCGACTAATTCACTCGTGCGACCTTGAAAGATCATGGCCACTTTTGTCAATGTTTTACGATACTCTTCAGGTTCAATCAATCCTTGACAAATCCCTGGACAGCGCCCCATATCGTAGTTTAAACAAGTTCGATCTTTATACATCGCCTGCAATCGTTGACGCATAGGGAAAATGCGTTTCATCAAATTCATCGTGGTACGCAATTGCTGACTATCAACATAGGGACCATAATACCGATCGTTCTTGTTGCCCATAATCCGACGACGGGTCGTGAAAATTCGCGGATAAGTCTCAGACCAAGTAATACAAACATACGGATATTGTTTATCGTCCTTCAGCAATACATTGTATTCAGGTTTGTATTGCCGAATCAGATTGGCTTCGAGGGTCAGAGATTCAGCTTCTGTGTCGGTGACAATGAATTCAATTTCCGTCACCATTCGCATCATCTGATGAATTCGGGGACGACTATCGCTACCATTAAAATATTGACGTACTCTCGATCGGAGTTTTTTTGATTTACCAATGTAGAGAATTTGATCACTCGCATTGCGCATGTAATATACGCCCGGTTCCGCCGGAACTTCCTTTAGGCGCAACTCCAATTGGTCGGGATCCTGCATCAACGGCAAAAAATTTACGGAAAGCGCTTTTTCTGCTTCCTTCGCCGTCTCTGTCGCAACCATGATGTTCTCCCGCACTAGTCCTTATTATAGTTTAGCGTTATGCGGCC
>JAYUEU010000303.1:0-7478 GCA_043739065.1 Synechococcales cyanobacterium
CAGCCGCCTGGAGCCGAAATATCTACGCCTGCTCCATAATTAGAATAGGGTGTCTTTTCACCATTTACATCTAAGGCCGAAACCCCCAAAACATAGCGATAACGAGCCGGATAATCGGCAGCAGCGCGGCTATTGTTTCCGGCTGGAGCAATAACGACGACCCCTTTACGATGGGCATATTCGATCGCCTTTTGTAAAAATCTACTATTCCCCTTGCCGACCATTGTCAAGGCAATCACACTGGCATGACGATCGGCAGCATAGCGAATTCCTTCGCCAATGTCAGCCACAGTCCCATTTCCACCAATACTCAAAACCTTGACGGGCATTAAGCTTGCTTCTGGTGCAATTCCGGCGGTTCCAAATCCATTATTAGTCGATTGGGCAATTGTTCCTGCAATGTGGGTTCCATGACCTTGATCATCCGTTGCATCGGTATTGTCATTAATGAAATCATAACCGCCCACAATGTCGGTTTTTTCTAAATCCGAGACTTGGCTGATTCCGGTGCCGATGACCGCGACTGTTGATCCTTTGCCTTGATTGACCGTCCATGCTTCCTTAATATTGATTTGACGGAGATTCCATTGGTTCGGAAATAATGGATCGTTCGGATAAATTTTTTCCGATGGCTTAAGAGCGGCTTTACTAGGTTTATCGGCTTTTTCGGCCTCTACAGCTTTTTCAACTTCAATGGGAAGATTAACTTGACTAGCTTCTGGAATGCTGTAGATATAGTTGGGTTCTAGAGATTCGGTGTAGCGATCGAGTCCTGATTTTTTAAGTTTTTGGAACAGTTCAAGATTCCCTGGCACCACAAAAATATGGTCGCCTTCAGAGAATTCACTATTGAAACGGGGCGTGAGATCGAAAAGCTTGGAGGCTTCACCCATGGCTTCTTGAATCTGACTATCCCCAACTTCTTCTCGGAAGTCGATGATGATGCTGTCAAAGGTTCCTTCCACTAGGGTTCCGCTGAATTGAGCTGTGGCCCATCCGAGTGCCCCAAGACAACAAAAAAGCAAAATCCATCCTTTCATTTCGTCTGCGATCCTATGTTATAGATCCTGAATGTGGCCGCGACCGCCGATAATTGCTCTATAACATACCAGTCATCGGGCGTAAGGATCGGCAAAATGGTACATGGATTATTATGGCTGCCACTCTTAGCAATCTTTTTTGGTTTGGCTTGGGCGGGTTGGAATGAGTATCAAAAAGTTCAGGGATATGGTGCTTGGGCGTTGCAATATGAGAAGTCGAAGTACGATATTTATGCGGCACTTGGCTATCGATCGGGCACGTTGACGTGGGGAAAACCGCTGAGGAAGGGCATTGAAGATCGTCAAGTGATGGAGCTGACGGCTTTAAAAGGGATTCAGCTTCGGGTCGATGGTATGGTGGTGCCGATCGTAAATCCACCCGATCGGGGTCAGGTGATTGCGATGGAACTGCTACCGTTGTCTGGTGACGATTTAATTCAAATTCCCTTTGTAAATATCGATCCAGCGATCGAGTGGGTCAATTTTCTCCAAGGCAAGCTAAGTTCAGAAAAAAGCGCATAAAAAATCGGGTTGCTCTAATTTAACTGAGGACAACCCGACGATTAATTGTAGAAATAGAGTGATGTTTTGTAGATTTACGAATAACTTGCCTGAACAACTTGCTTGAACAGCTTATCCGACTAGTAAACCAAGGATAGATAAACTATTGATCCATTTGCACCATTTGGGGCTTGAGTGTCGCAACCATTTGCTGAACACCACGATGGATACGGCGAGTGACGGTCATAGGGCTGACACCAATCCGCTCAGCGACTTCTTTGCGGGAAAGGTCATGTAAGAAGACATATTCGATCGCTTGACGAGTTTTTTCTTCAAGCTGATTGAGTGCTTTTTGAAGCTGTTGACGGTCTTCCTCTAACCCTTGTAGCTCTTGGTAGCGAGCATCGGGAATAGTGTCGCCTAAGGTCATAGGGGAATCGAGTTGTTGGCAGATTGTTGCGTCTAGACTCAAGGGCAGGCGGTTTTTGGCAGCGAGTTTGCTATCGCGCCATTCTTGGACGGTGACACCAATTTCAAGTGCCACTTCATCATCAGTAGGTTGGCGACCCAGCTCGTTGGATAGGGTTTCACGAACTCGTTGGCCTTCTTTGTTGATTTGTTGCCAACGACGGGGAATCTTAACAGTACCGGACCGATCGCGAAGGAAGTGAAGCATTTCCCCCCGGATGTAGGGTACTGCGAAAGAACTGAATGCACAGCCTTGATTTGGATTGAAGCGTTCGATCGCCCGGATGAGACCGAGGTAGCCGATTTGTTCGAGATCTTCGTAGGGTTCAGCGCATTGGTGGCTGATGCGATGCGCAATTTTACGGACTAGACCAACGTTCATTTGAACGAGTTGATTGCGTAGGCGAACCGTGGGTTTTTGGTGGTACGCAGTTAGGAGTTCCATGCCGCGAGTTCTGATGTTGTTAGTCGTTTGAGTTGCAAGCATTTGTAAATCTCTCAATCACCGTTGAATTCATATTCGGTTTTGGGAGATGTTTGAACCATGGTTGATATACGGGAGTCTTTCTGGGGTACTAGGGCCATTTTATGTAATTTTACGGAAAAAATTGAGCTGTTCTGCGTGAGCGAAATGGCTGAAATCCTCTTCTAGGGAGGACTTTAGTGCTTTGGCTTATTTTTGCAGAGTGATGATGATTCGATCGCTTTTTTGGGCAGTCACTAAAGTAAGAATCGGTGTGGCTCACTTTAGTGACGTTTTCGTGATGTTTTCTCGGTATTTAAAATAATTGCTCTAAAGAAAGAATTTATTCTATGGAGCAATGAGAGCGCAATGAGGTTTATCCGTGATTTTACGGTTAGGAATCTAGTCAGGAATGACTACTTGACGAGAGTGAATCCGGTTGGACAGGCCATCGGTTCTCCTTTTTTAGGATTTTTGTAGTCGATCGCGCTCCAGAGAGGAAGGGGTGTTCCGGATTTTTCGCTGACACAGAGGGCTGCGATCGGGACTATTTGATTATCTAATTTTGGGGCGTAAACCAGTCCTAGAAATGTTAAGAGATCGGAGGTTTTGGGTAAGGCTAGTTGCATGGCCGAAGGATAACGATCGGGTGCGACGAATACTCGGTATGAATAGTGACTATCGTTGGGCTTAAGATTGACCCCTAAGTCCTCGATTTTGTTAGTAAATTGACTATGTTCTAGATAGTAAGCCTGCTGAGATCGGTTCATAGATCCAGTGATTACTTTCGGCATAAATTCCTTATTACGAAGTGCTTCTGTCCGCTGGGGAGTCAGAGCGATCGCCCCTTTAATGTCACCCGAAGGAATTTCTGTTTCAATCAGACGTGCGGCAGTCCAGTTTGTGCGATCGAGTTTTGCCCCGGTGAATTTGGCTCTCACTAGGCAAGCCGATCGTAAATTTGCTCCTGTTAAGTCCACATTACTGAAATTAGAATTCATCAAAACAGAATTTTCAAGGTTGGTGTCTGTCATGTTCACTCCGGTGAAGTCCGTTGTTTGAATCTTCAACCCGGACATTTCGGCATTTTTGTCGAGATCATCCAAGTTAGGAACATAACTGCGTTGATTGGAGACGGGAGTAGGACAAATAAGATGGGGCGCAAGATTGGAAAGAGCAGGCTGGCTGGTGCTAATACGGGTACTTACGATCGCAATGCCGATCGTCTTGCTGAGGTTTGCACCGCTGAGATTGCTGCCGGGAAACATGGCTTGACCGAGGTTATTCCCTTGAAGATCGACCGATCGCAAGTCCGCACGGCTAAAGTTTGTATCTATGAGCGTAGTTTCCCGTAGAGAGGCTTTTTGCAAGTTGGCGTTGGAGAAATTGGTACTGCTGAGATTGGCGCGGTATAGATAAGCATCGTTCAGATTCGCGCCTTGAACGTTTGCACTCTGCAAATTAGCATTTGAAAGGTTTGTCCCCGTTAGCATAGCGTTGGAGAGATTTGCACCTTGAAGATTGGCTCCGGAGAGATTGAGCCGCTCAAGGGGAGCATTGGAGAGATCACAGTTTTGACATTGGTTTGTTTTGAGGAATTGCGCCAGTTGCTCTGGGTTGAATGCTTGGGCCGAACTGCTGAGAAGAACGATCGGTAAAATGGGAAGTGAGGCGAGAAATAGACGAGTTTTTAGGTGCATGACGAAATTTCCTGAGACAAATTCTCTCTAGATTCTCTCTATTGTCTTAGATTCTGTTACGACCTGCGATCGCGATTGGCCTAAATCTTCTCCTGAAATATACGGAGAAACCGGGTAAGGTTCATCGTTGCCATACAAGACACCATTTCACACCGTACACAGTTGTTATAATGTGTAACGATCCAAATTTAGAATTTTGATATTCCTTTCCGACAATCGGATGGAATGCGTTTCAATTTTGTTCTGTCCAGTCTGTCCTGGTTTCTTGAGGTTTTTTAGTCATGTCTGAACCCCTTTCTTCCCTAATTACGTCTTGGGACACGTCCGAATCGACTGAATTCAACATGGGTCCATCGCCCAGTGCCTCAATTCCTACGCAGTCTGTACAGTTCCCCCATCCCGATCGTTTTGAATCCCGCCACAATGGACCTGATTGTGCGGATGTGGATAAGATGGCGGTGCTGTTGGGTTATGGGTCGCTAGAAGAAGTTATTAATGCGACGGTCCCGGATTCGATTCGGCTGAAGCGTCCCTTGCGAATTGCGGCGGCACGATCGGAATATGAAGCATTAGCAGATTTAAAGGCGATCGCGAACAAAAATAAAGTGTTCCGATCGTTCATTGGCATGGGCTATAGCAATTGCATCACTCCACCTGTGATTTTGCGTAATATTTTAGAAAATCCGGCTTGGTATACTCAATACACGCCCTATCAACCGGAAATTTCTCAAGGTCGTCTAGAAGCATTGTTGAACTTCCAGACGATGGTAATGGATTTGACGGGAATGGAAATTTCTAATGCATCGCTGTTGGATGAAGGCACGGCGGCGGCTGAAGCGATGTCTATGAGTTTTGGGCTGACAAAGACGAAATCAAATGCATTTTTCGTAGCGGCGAATTGTCATCCTCAAACTATTGATGTGGTGAGAACTCGCGCCATTCCATTGGAGATCGAAATCATTGTTGGCAATGCAGAAACCTTTGATTTTGCCGAGACTCCTGTGTTTGGTGCGTTGATTTCTTATCCAGCAACAGATGGTTCTATTTCGGATTATCGTGAATTTTGCGATCGTGCCCATGTGTCGGGGGCATTGGTGACAGTGGTTGCGGATATTTTGGCATTGACAGTATTGACACCTCCCGGAGAATGGGGCGCGGATATTGCGGTTGGGAATACTCAGAGATTTGGCGTACCGTTTGGGTATGGTGGTCCTCACGCGGCATATTTCGCGACTAAAGATGCATACAAACGTCAAATGCCGGGACGATTGATCGGGGTTTCTCGTGATACTCGCGGAGAACGCGCATTGCGATTATCTTTGCAAACCAGAGAACAACATATTCGCCGCGATAAAGCAACTAGTAATATTTGCACAGCGCAGGTTTTGCTGGCGGTAATTGCGAGTATGTATGCGGTATATCATGGTGCTGATGGGTTGAAGGCGATCGCTTTACGTATTCACGGCTTGACGCAAGCACTAGCCTATGGTTTAACGAACAGTGGATTTACGCTACGATCGGATACTTATTTCGATACGATTGCCATTCAAACAGGCGATCGGACAGATTCTATTCTCACGACTGCTACAGCCCGTCGGATTAACCTGCGCAAATTGGATGCAAATACAATCGGGATTTCCCTTGATGAAACGACGGGCGATCGAGATGTGCTAGATTTATTTGAAATTTTTGGGGTGAACTCGGAGATTGTCAAAGTTAATCAGAGTGCGATCGGATTTCCGAGAACGTCTGACTATTTGACGCATTCGGTGTTTGGGCAATACCGATCGGAGACAGATTTGCTGCGATATATGTATGGTTTACAGCAAAAAGATCTGTCATTAACCAGCGCAATGATTCCTTTAGGATCTTGCACGATGAAATTGAATGCGACTGCCGAAATGATTCCTGTGACTTGGGCGGAGTTTGGACAAATTCATCCCTTTGCACCTGTGGACCAAACCGAAGGCTATCAAATTCTATTTGATCAACTTGAACAATGGTTGGCAGAAATCACAGGATTTGCAGCAATCTCACTGCAACCGAATGCAGGTTCTCAAGGTGAATACACCGGACTTCTCGTCATTCGTGCTTATCATGAATCTCGCAAAGAATCTCACCGCAATCTTTGTTTGATTCCTACATCTGCCCATGGAACCAATCCGGCTAGTGCGGTGATGGCGGGAATGAAGGTAATTCCGGTGAATTGTGATGGGGATGGAAACATTGATATTGAAGATTTACGATCGAAAGCTGAAAAGCATTCTGCCAATCTTGCTGCATTAATGGTTACATATCCGTCAACCCATGGTGTGTTTGAATCTGGCATTCAGGAGATTTGTTCTATTGTCCATACCCACGGCGGACAGGTCTATATGGATGGTGCGAATATGAATGCCCAAGTGGGACTTTGCCGTCCCGGTGATTTTGGTGCAGATGTTTGCCATTTGAATTTGCATAAAACGTTTTGTATTCCCCATGGGGGCGGCGGTCCTGGAATGGGTCCGATCGGCGTTATGTCTCACCTCGCACCATTTCTACCCGGTCATACGGTGATTACTACAGGGGGTTCCCAATCGATCGGTGCGGTATCAGCGGCTCCCTGGGGCAGTTCTAGCATTTTACCGATTTCCTGGATGTACATTGCAATGATGGGCAGTGAAGGCTTAACTAATGCAACAAAGATTGCGATCTTGAATGCTAACTACATCGCTAAACGTCTTGAAGGATATTATGATGTGTTGTATAAAGGTGCAAATGGTTTAGTCGCTCACGAATGTATTCTTGATCTTCGTGAATTCAAAAAATCAGCAGAAATCGAAGTAGATGATATTGCGAAACGATTGATTGACTATGGTTTCCATCCACCGACTGTATCTTGGCCCGTTGCTGGAACAGTGATGGTGGAACCCACGGAAAGTGAATCATTACCAGAACTCGATCGGTTCTGTGATGCAATGATTTCTATTCGCGAAGAGATCCGAGCCATTGAATTGGGTGAGGTTGATCGTAAGAATAATCTTCTGAAAAATGCACCTCATACGGTGATTGATTTGGTGGATGATGAATGGAATCGACCCTATACCCGATCGATCGCGATCTTCCCTACCACTTGGACGAAAGCCCATAAGTTTTATCCTTCGGTGAACCGGATTGATAATGCTTGGGGCGATCGGAATTTAGTATGTTCCTGTTTACCGATGGAGGCTTACAGCGAGGCGTAGGATTTGACTTCTGAGTAGTCTAGTCCTTCGGGTTGGACTACTTAATTATGTTTGGAGCAATGAGAACGTTCCGATTTCTATT
>JAYUEU010000304.1:0-18921 GCA_043739065.1 Synechococcales cyanobacterium
CGATCTTGGCAATCAATATAGGACTGATAATCAGCTAACAACAAGTAAGGATCTTGATTTAGAAGATTGTCCACGATCGGCTGGAATAATGTGCCATCGCCATGGGAAAAGACTCCAGAAGAAATACGATCGAGCACTAGCTTTAACTCAGGATTACTGTTGTAATAATCTCTAGGGTTGTAGCCGCCAGCTTTCACGTCATCAACTTCTTGGGCCGTCAGTCCAAACAAGAAGAAGTTCTCCTCACCGACTTGTTCCATGATTTCGACGTTGGCACCGTCTAGAGTTCCGATCGTCAATGCGCCGTTCATTGCAAATTTCATGTTTCCGGTACCAGAGGCTTCTTTGCCTGCGGTAGAAATCTGTTCTGACAGGTCAGCAGCGGGATAGACATTTTGAGCAAATTTGACGTTGTAGTCTTTTAGGAAAACAACTTTAATCCGATCGCGCACATCGGGATCATTGTTAATGACATCCGCGATCGCATTGATCAGTTTAATAATCAATTTCGCCATAAAGTAACCGGGAGCGGCTTTTCCACCAAATAGAAAGGTTCGCGGCGTAATTTCAATGTCAGGATTAGCTTTGATTCGATCGTACAGCGTCAAAATATGTAAAACATTCAAATGCTGACGTTTGTACTCATGAATCCGTTTAGCTTGAATGTCAAAAAGAGAATTCGCATTAATGGTTACGCCGTAGCCAGCCAGAATATGATCCGCGAGATCTTGTTTAATCGAATGCTTAATTTGTTTCCAATCTTCACAGAACTGAGCATCGTCAACTAACGGTTCTAACTTCTTAAGTTGGTCTAATTCAGTAATCCAGCCTTTGCCAATGCGATCGCTAATTAAGGTACTTAACTTACGATTGCTCAAGACCATAAACCGACGGGGAGTTACGCCATTGGTTTTATTACTAAACTTCTCCGGTGAGAACTCATAGAAATCTTTGAGAACCGTTTGCTTCAAGAGTTCTGAATGCAATGCCGCTACCCCATTAATGGCATGGCTACCTACACAAGCAAGATTGGCCATCCGTACATACCGATCGCCCGATTCATCAATCAATGACATCCGCCCTAATCTATCAGGATCATCAATGAATTTAATTCGTACAGCATCAAGAAAACGCAAATTGATTTCATAAATGATTTCCAAATGGCGCGGTAATAAATCGCTAAACAATTTAACCTGCCAACGTTCCAATGCTTCAGGAAGTAACGTATGGTTGGTGTAGGCAAGGGTTTTTTGAGTGATTTCCCAAGCTTTATCCCAACCCAAAAACTCCTGATCAACCAATAGGCGCATCAACTCAGCAACAGCGATCGCGGGGTGAGTATCATTCAATTGAACCGCAAATTTTTCATGGAACTGATCGAGTTCAATGTTCTGCCGCTTCATAATCCGAATCATATCCTGCAATGAACACGATACAAAGAAGAACTGTTGTTGCAATCGAAGAACTTTACCTTGCATACCGTCATCATTTGGATAAAGAACTTTGGTAATGTTCTCTGAGATGACTTTGGCATTAACAGCACCATAGTAATCACCCGTGTTAAAGGCTTGGAAATCAAAAGATTCCGGGGCTTCAGCTTTCCATAGACGAAGTGTATTGGCGGTATTAACTTGATAGCCTAAAGTTGGCGTATCGTAAGGCACACCAATAACCTGCCAGCCTGGAACCCAACGTACGCGGTGAATGCCCTGAGTATTTTGATAGGATTCAGTATGTCCGCCAAATTTGACATCAACGCTCCATTCAGGACGGGCAAGTTCCCAAGGATTACCGTTTCTTAGCCATTTGTCTGTGATTTCAACTTGCCAACCATCGCGAATATCTTGGTCAAAAATCCCAAATTCATACCGAATACCATAGCCGATCGCTGGAATTTCTAATGTCGCCAATGAGTCTAAATAACAAGCCGCTAATCGCCCCAATCCACCATTACCCAATCCAGGTTCTTCTTCTTGGTCAATTAAGGTATCAAAGTCTAGCCCTAATTCATGAATGGCCTGCTCCATTTTGTCATAGAGACCTAAATTAATTAGGTTATTTCCTAGATGTGGTCCCAGCAAAAATTCTGCTGAAAGGTAGCAAACAGTTCGATTTTGCTGTTCAGTGTAGGCCGCTGCCGTACTATTCCAACATTGTAAAATGCGATCGCGAACCGTGTAGGCCAGCGCCATGTAATAGTCATTTCGCGTTGCAAGTGTAGCGGGTTTTCCTTGAACGTAATATAGGTTTTCAAGAAATGCTCGCTTAAGACTTGCTATTGTAGTCCCTGTGCGATTTTCTTCTGCCCGAATGAGGTCATTTTGTAGCTGCATGTTTATGGATTGTAAATCTCGTTAGAATCAAGCTTTAGTATCGCACTCCGGATCCTATCTGTGTTAAATTTCAAAAAAGCTAAATCTTCTGACTCCTATTTTCTTCTGACTTCCATTTATTGGCTCAAAAAATCCCAATTCTTTGTAATCTTGTTAAATTGCTAGTTACTATGGGAATAAATGATATATTAATGTTTTAAGACTATGGATCCCCATATTAAAATTACGTCGTCCGAAGATTCGACCGAAATGACTGATTCGTTAATTTTAGTCCGTAAACAGACTGAAAAGCAGCGAGCGCTAACTCGGGTGATTAGCCGAATTCGTGAATCTTTAGAGCTGAAGGTAATTTTTGGGACGACGGTCACGGAAGTGCGGGAATTGTTGCATGCCGATCGGGTGGCAGTATTTCAGTTTGATCCAAGGCGGGATTGGGAAGGCGAGTTCATTTCTGAATCTGTAAAGCCAGACTTCTTGTCAGCGCTAACCACCAAGGTTTATGACCATTGCTTCGGGCCTGATTATGCTCCACTTTATGAAGCTGGACGAATGCAGGTGATCGATGACATTCAGAATGCCAATCTTAGTCCCTGTCATAGGGAAATTTTGGGCCAATTTCAGGTCCGATCGAATTTAGTTGTGCCGTTGTTGCGAAAGGGGAAACTTTGGGGATTGTTGTGTGTGCATCAATGCGATCGGCCCCGAAGTTGGACAGAATCTGAAATTGAATTCGTGAGCCAAATTGCCCAGCATCTTGATGTTGCCCTTCAACATAACCAACTACTCGAAGATGCCCGTTATCAGACAGAGCAACAAAAAGCGCTGACTAGCATAATCAATCATATTACTGAATCTTTAGACATAGACACAATTTTTAATACTACTGCTCTTGAATTGCGACAGCTCCTCAAAGCCGATCGGGTTGGTTTATTTTATTTTCTTCCTAATCGTAATTGGGAAGGAATGTTCATCGCAGAAAATGTCGGTCCAGAGTGGGAAAGTGCCCTGAATTCAAAGGTCTATGATCATTACTTTGGCGATAATTTTGCAGATCATTATGCTGATGGGCAGGTGCAAGTAATCTCTGATATTCATAAGGCAGGGTTGACTGATTGCCATGCTGAACTTTTGGCTCGATTCCAAATTCAAGCTAACCTAGTTGTTCCCATTCGTTTGAGCAAGACGCTCTGGGGGTTACTCTGCATTCATCAATGCGATCGGCCTCGAATTTGGGCAGAATCTGAAGTTGAATTCATTCGTCAAATTGCCGACCAACTGGCTCAGGCCATAGAACGCGATCGCGCGATGAATCGGCAACAACTTCTCACCTCGACCATTGAAAAGATACGGACTTCATTGGAATTAAATATTGTATTTAGCAGTACCACCGCTGCTGTACGGGATTTATTGAACGTGGAACGGGTCGCCATTTATCGCTTTAACAAAGACTGGAGTGGTAAATTCGTTGCTGATTCAATTATGGACGCTGGATCGGAGCTAAGAGTCTCATTGTTCGCTAGTTTAGTTAAGCTGGGTCAACCCGATGAAACTGGCGAATATCCGCGCAATGAGACCTTTGCTGCAATTCCGCAAGGCGAAAAATTATGGGGCTTACTTGTAGCCTATCAAAATTCTCAACCCCGCTATTGGCAAAATGAAGATGTCAATCTGTTGACTCAAGTCGGAGTCCAGCTTGGCGTAGCAATTCAGCAGGCGGAACTCCTTTCACAAACAAAACAGCAAGCTCTCAAGCTTTCACAAACCGTCGCTGAGCTTCAACAAACTCAAACCCGATTGATTCAAGGGGAAAAAATGGCGAGCTTGGGCCAGTTGGTTGCAGGCATTGCCCATGAAATTAATAATCCCGTCAATTTTATCCATGGGAACTTAATTCATGTGGAGCAATATACTCAGAATTTATTAAAAATTGTTGAACTCTACCAAACTGTATATCCAGATTCAAATGAAGTGCTGAATATTGCTTATGAAGTGATGGATTTGGCTTTTGTGATTGAAGATTTGCCAAAAACGATCGCATCTATGCAGCTGGGGACCGATCGGATTCGGGATATTGTTTTGTCATTGCGCAATTTTTCTAGGATGGATGAGTCCGATTTTAAAAAAGCTGATCTTCATGAAGGTTTGGATAGTACATTGTTGATTCTAAGCCATCGTCTAAAATCAAACGGTCGCCAGCACACTATTACAATTCAGAAAAATTACACTGAACTGAAATCTATTCAATGCTATCCAGCCCAGCTTAATCAAGTCTTTATGAACATTCTGAGCAATAGTATTGATGCGCTCGAAGAGAGGATGGCACTCGATCCTAACTTCGTACCAAAAATTACATTGACAACTCAAAAACTAGATGCAGACCAAATTTCAATTACGATCGCGGACAATGGTCCTGGAATATCCGATGACGTTCGATCGCGCATTTTCGATCCATTCTTCACCACTAAAGAACCGGGTAAAGGCACAGGTCTTGGCCTTCCTATTTGCTATCAAATCATTCATGAAAAACATAGCGGAACTCTTGAATGTCAATCGGTACTTGGATCTGGAACTACGTTTATTATCACTATTCCAACGACCATTGCAGCAGTTCAAAAGATCAAATTCGATCGAATTTCGTAATCTTATTGCGTCAAATATTAATAGAACCTACCCATTCAATTAGAACATTGTAGATTACGAAGATATCATTGCGATCGAACCTAGAAAGCGAAACGGTAAGCCTTGATTATTAGAGCATTACCGAAATCCGTCACATCAATTGTTCTCCGATCGTAACTCTACTTCCATTTGCAAAATCCCAACCAGATTGAACCTTCTTTCCCGACAATTGAACTTCTTTCAGAAACAAATATCCATCACCTGTTTGGACAATTACGCCCCAATTCTTAATCACCGCAACAATAGTTCCCGCAGGTTTAATCTGAAGTAGTTCGATCGCATCAAACATTGGATCGTAAAGGGATTGAAATTCAGACGAAAGTTGCGATCGGGTTTGGTCTGTTAAAGGAACTGTTGCAATCACTTTTAATGCAGCATTACGAAATGTAGTGCTACAACCGGGATATAGGCCACGGATTTGATTATGCAACGCGATCGCAGACTTCGACCAATCTAAAATGTAGTCTTCTTTTTTGATCAACGCAGCATAAGTTGCAGAATCATTATCCTGAATTTCAGGCTGAAGTTCTCCCTTGGCTAACTTTGGGAGTGTTTCAATGAGCAAGTTGGCTGATATTGTAGAAAGGCGATCGGCAAGTTCATGGGCATTTTCTAATAAACCAATATTTAACGTTGATTTTAATAACATTGCTCCCGTATCCATCCCAATATCCATCAACATTGTCGTCATTCCCGTTTGCGATTCACCATTTACTAAACATTGCTGAATGGGAGCCGCACCTCGATAGGCTGGGAGCAATGAACCATGACCATTGATACAACCAAGTTTTGGCATATCTAAGATTTCTTGGGAAAGCAATTGACCATAGGCCACAACTACAAAAAAATCGGCTTCATAAGCACGCAATTGAGCTAACGCATCTAGATCTTTTTTGATACGATTGGGTTGCACAATTGGAATATTAGCGGCGAGTCCAGCAACTTTCACAGGTGACGCCGACAACTCTTTTCCTCGTCCACGTCGCTTATCGGGCTGAGTTACCACAGCAACGACATCAATCCCCACGTCCGCAATCAACGCCTCCAGACTCGCCACGGCAAACTGCGGTGTTCCAAAAAATACAATCTTTAACATTGTTCACTCTTCAAAATTGTTCACCCGATCATCCACTCATTCGCAATTTGTAATTCATTGCCTTCGTAATTCATCCTATCCTGTAGAAGCCTCCTCCTTCAATTGAAAAATAACTCATTTCTGACCATGAAACCTACCTTTATCGATTCAGACACCTGGGAAAAAACTAACACCTTGATGCAACCCGCGTTCATTCGGTTGCTCGATAACATTCGGAAGCTGACCGACGAATTATCCACCTGGAAAACCAGCTATCAGGAAACCCTAGTGTGGGATGCGGACATTTCTGAGGAAGAACGGGGCCGTATTGGATTGCTTCAACAAGAACTGAAAAGCACTACGGACAACGATCGGGCCTACGAAATTGAGCAAATTCTTGAAAGCCTGCCAAAGCCTTATCCTGCCTACGAATGGATACTGGAACGGGGCGAAGAACTTGTGACCATTGATGTATGGGAACTTTGTTACAAAATTTGTTTTACCTTGGATTATGACCCAAGAATCGATCGTCCGGCACAGGTTGACAATACCCTGTTTGATGGCGATGAAGTGGATTGGAGCAGTTTAGATGAGAAAGCAAAACGACTTGTCACCGAAATTCTATCGCAGCTTCCAACGCTATCCTGAGATATGATGAGGCGAATAGGTAAAGAAAGAATTAGGGTTTTGGCACATATGATTTTGGAAGAATTACGATCGATTCAAAAAACACAGGGCGCGATCGTTGACGATAATATTGTCGTGACATTCAATAATGACGAAATTGCCTACGAATCCGCCCGATCGGGTGTCGCATTACACGATCAAAGTCATTGGAATCGCGTTGAAGTCAGCGATCAACACCGTCTTGATTTTCTCCATAATCAAAGTACTAATGGGTTCAAATTGCTGAAGCCCGGTGAGGCTTGTGATACAACATTTCTAACCTCAACCGCCCGCACTATTGATCTGGCGACTGCATTAATTTTAGATAATAGTGTTCAATTGCTTATTTCTCCGGGAATGGCATCTAAATTAATCGTATTTCTCGATCGGTTTATCTTCTTTTCCGATCGGGTCAAACTCACCGATATCACCGAAACAACTACAACATTTAGTTTGATCGGTCCGACTTCTGCTACGGCATTACAATCAATTGGAATTCTGGCACCAGAGTCAGGATATATCAATGCAGAAATATCAAACATTCCAGTCCAAATTGTTGCGGGCAGTGGCTTAGCTATTCCGGGATATAGACTAGTGATGGCCGCAGAGAATGCCGCGATCGTCTGGAAAACATTATCAGAAATTGCCGTTATTCTAGGCGATCGGATCTATCAACGACTACGAATTGAACAGGGACGACCCATGCCGGGATTTGAATTAACGGATGATTACAATCCATTGGATGCAGGTCTTTGGAACACTATTTCATTTAACAAAGGTTGCTACATTGGCCAAGAAACAATAGCGCGCTTGGATACTTACAATGGAGTCAAACTAAATCTTTGGAAAATTAAACTTCCTTGTTCTGTACCGTTGGGTTCGGTTGTTTATTCAGATGATGCTAAAGTCGGGACGATTACTAGTATCTATGAATTCGAGGACGGAAGTGCGATCGCGATCGGCTACATCCGAGTTAAGGCAGGTGGTGCAGGACTTTTGGTTACTGTAGAATCTCAAACAACAATACTTGAAGAGCTTCCGTTTCAGGTTCGTCATAAAGTTGAATAATTAAGTAAATATGTATGGTTGCTTGGCCTGATACCTATTCTAGAATGACTCCTGAAGAGTTCTTGGCCTGGGAAAAGATTCAGGAAATTCAGTATGAATATGTTAATGGTGATGTAATTGCGATGGCAGGTGGGACAATAGCTCACAATGACTTAGCCGTGAGTTTACTATTACGATTGGCTCCCCATTTCAAATCACGCGGTTGTCGAATTAATGTTGCTGATGTGAAAGTACAAATTCGACGGCAGTATCGATATCCAGAGTTAGTAGTGACCTATGACGATCGGGACAAACCTGCAGTCAATCTATTTCAATATTCTCAAGTCATTGTTGAAGTGATGTCTCCTAGTACTGAATCGATTGATGGTCTACGACCGACCGTAGGTCATCGCGGAAAAAATGGCGGGAATATCAATCGATCGAAACCTTAGAAGAATAGGTATTAATTAGCCCAAGTGAATTAGTTATTGAGGTCTATCCGCGTCAACCTGATGAAATTTGCCACTATATTACCTATGAAGCAGGATCTCAATTTCATTTGCAAAGTTTAGACTTTACTTGTGCGATCGAAGAGATTTATGAATCTATTGTTCTAGATGAGTTGGTCGAAGAAGAATCTGATTTGTAGCCCAATCAAGAACTCAATATAAAAGCCTTAAAAAAAAGCCCTAAAAAGTCGAAACTCCCTAGGACTTAATTCAATTGAACTTCAATGATTCAAAACAATTTAAACTGCGATCGCACTAACTAGTTCAGCTTTTGCCTCAGGAATATCTTTTTCCGATGGCGGCACCACTTGCCAGAACTTCAAGAGAGAATTTGACCAATCCGCCAGAATTGCTTTCGCCTTCGGACTTCCAGTCTTCTCTGCATGAGCTTCAATCAACGACTTCAATTGGGCAACTCCAGCAGCCGAAATTACTCGCTGTACCGAAACAATTTCAGGATTAACTTTGGCTTGGAAACTACCATCTTCATCCAAGAAATAGGCCAAACCACCCGTCATCCCTGCACCGACATTGCGTCCAACATCGCCTAAAACAACAACGACACCGCCTGTCATATATTCGCAGCAATGATCTCCTGCACCCTCAATGACCGCCCGAGCCGCCGAATTCCGCACCCCAAAGCGTTCACCCGCACGACCATTCGCAAACAGATGTCCGGCCGTCGCGCCGTAAAGACAAGTATTGCCGATGATAACGCTGTCCGCCGCCACAAATCCCGCATCTTTCACCGGACGAATAATGATTTCCCCACCATGCATTCCTTTGCCAACATAATCATTGGATTCGCCATCGATCGTCAACGTCATACAAGGCAGATTGAATGCCCCAAAACTTTGACCCGCAGATCCGAGGAAGTTTAGATTGATTTTGCCACCAAACCCTGAATTACCATATCGCTTTACGATCGCTCCTGAAACTCTTGTCCCCACCGATCGATCGGTATTAACAATCTTCATTGTGGTTTCAAAGTTAGTTTGATTTTGAATGGCAGATTGCAACTCATCATCAGCCAGCAATTCATCATCCAAAACATGACCATTGCTATGAACCTCTTCATGAATCAACCAAGAGCGATCGCTACGAGTATCCGGCAACTTGGTCAAACAATCTAAATTTAGCGACTGGGTTTTAGTCAATGCGGCATTTTCGCGAATCTTAAGCAAATCAGCGCGGCCTATAATGTCTTCTAGTTTTGTATAGCCAAGTTTCGCCAACAGCGATCGAACTTCTTCGGCAACAAACAAAAAGAAATTGACAACATGTTCAGGAATTCCCGTGAATCGCTTACGAAGTTCTTCGCGTTGAGTCGTAACGCCAACCGGACAGCTATTGGTATGACAAACCCGAGCCATGATGCAGCCTTCTGCAATCATCGCCACAGTGCCAAATCCATACTCCTCACCGCCCATCAGCGCGCCCATAATCACGTCCCAACCCGTCTTAAACCCACCATCAACCCGCAATAGAACACGGTGTCGCAATTGGTTATTCATCAAGGTTCGATGAACTTCCGTCAATCCAAGTTCCCAAGGACTGCCCGCATGTTTAATCGAAGATAACGGCGAAGCTCCCGTTCCGCCATCGTGACCAGAGATCTGAATCACATCAGCATTTGCTTTTGCAACCCCCGCCGCGATCGTTCCAATCCCAACCTCTGCTACAAGTTTGACCGACACCTTTGCGATCGGATTAATTTGATGCAAGTCATAAATGAGCTGCGCCAAATCTTCAATCGAGTAAATATCATGGTGCGGCGGCGGCGAAATTAAAGTCACGCCGGGTTTCGATCCCCGCAGCTTAGCAATATATTCACTCACCTTTGGCCCCGGAAGCTGGCCGCCTTCACCGGGTTTTGCACCTTGCGCGAGTTTAATCTCGATTTGCTGGGCACTCATCAAATACTCTGGTGTTACCCCAAAGCGTCCCGAGGCCACCTGTTTAATCGCCGAACTCACCCGGTCTCCATTTCGCAATCCCTTCAAATGCGGGAAAGTAGCTGAAACTCCATCCGTCACGTCATTCACCGGACGATAGCGAATATCCTCCTCGCCGCCCTCACCCGAGTTAGACTTCGCACCCAACCGGTTCATCGCGATCGCCAAAACCTCATGGGCCTCACGAGACAACGCACCCAAGGACATTCCGCCCGTCGCAAACCGCTTACAAATTTCCGTCGCGGATTCAACATTTTCTAGGGGAATTGAGGCCCGATCGCTATCTAGATCTAATAAATCACGAAGCGCTGTCACAGGCCGACCGGATAGATGCTTCTGATAGAGCGCATAGTGATCGTAATTTTTGTCAGCCACCGCCTTATGAAGAGACTTGGACATTTCAGGACTATTCATGTGATATTCGCCGCCAGGACGATATTGCACAAAGCCGTAGTTTTCCAATTTCTTAATAGCAATTTCCGGGAATGCCCGCGTGTGGAAGGACAGAATTTCGTTGGCTAGATCTTTCAGCGTCAAGCCACCCAATCGAGAGGGAGTGCCATAAAACGCTGTATTAAGCAAATCTCCGCCAATGCCGATCGCCTCAAAAATCTGCGCCCCGTGATAGCTCGACAGCAGTGAAATTCCCATCTTTGACAAGATTTTTAGGAGTCCATCTTGAATTGATTTTCGGAAATTTTCCTGTGCGCCGATCAAACTAATTTGATTGAGCTTGCCTGTTTCCATCAGCTTCTGAGTACGCGGGGTTGCCCACCAATGACGAACTGCTTCCAACGCAAGGTAAGGACAAACGGCACTGGCACCGTATCCAACTAAACAAGCAAAATGGTGCGTGCTCCAAGCCTGAGCCGTGTCCACAATGATAGAAGCCTTCATCCGCAATCCTTGACGAATCAAGAAATGATGAACCGCACCAACTGCAGCTAGAGGCGGAATATAGCTCATTTCATCCGTGAGCTGAGTGCTATGGCCATCTGTGTCAATCCGATCGCTCAGGATCAAAATTTCTTTCCCACTACGCACCAGTTCAGCCGCAGTCTCACACAATGCATTCAACGCGATCGACAACCCCTCAGGACCAGATGTAATGTCGTACAACGTGGAAAGGCTCGCGGCTGGAATTGCACCTTGTTTGATGGCGTCCAACTCCGTATCAATCACCACAGGCGACTCTAGAACCAGGGTCCTCGCTAGGGCTGCATTCGGTTCCAGCAGATTTCCCTTTGCCCCAAGACTCATGGTCAAGGACATGACGAGTTTTTCCCGCAGCGGATCGATCGCCGGATTGGTCACCTGAGCAAATCGCTGTTTGAAGTAGTTGTACAGCAAGTGAGGTTTAGCCGACAGCACAGCCAACGGAGTATCATCGCCCATACAGAACGTCGGCTCCTTACCCTGCGCACCCATTTCATTAATGATCATGTCCACATCTTCAGCGCTGTAGCCAAATGCGGTTTGAAGACGCAGAAGAGACGCAGTATCACAAATTTGCTTCTCCCCAAACGAAGAACTTTCGATCGTTTGACGATTTTGATGGAGCCATTCACCGTAGGGATACTGACGAGCGATCGTCTTTTTGAGATCCCAATTTTTCAATATAGTCTTGTTCTCTAAATCAAACGCAATCATCTCTCCAGGCCCAAGACGACCTTTTTCAATAATTTCTGACTCATCCAGAGGCACGACCCCAGCTTCCGATCCCACGACAATATAGCCATCACAGGTAATCGCATAACGCGCCGGACGCAAGCCGTTACGATCGAGGGCCGCACCCACCATTTTGCCATCGGTAAAGGCCAACAACGCCGGACCATCCCAAGCTTCCTGAAGTCCGCTGTAATAGTCATAGAAATCAGTAATTTCAGGATATTGCAACAGCGCAGGCTGATTTTTATAGGCTTCCGGCACCATGATCATTAACGATTCCATGGGACTCCGGCCCGCCCGCACCATGACTTCACAAACATTGTCCAAGGTAGCCGAATCGCTGTTAGCCGGATTAACAATGGGCTTCAGTGCTTCGATTTGATCCCCAAAATTTGGATGGGCAAGGCTTGACTCTTTCGCCATAGTCCAATTGATATTGCCGAGCAGCGTATTAATTTCGCCATTGTGACCCAGCAATCGCATGGGCTGTGCCAAGGGCCACTTAGGTAAGGTATTCGTGCTGAAACGTCGGTGATAGACAGAAAAACTGCTGGTGTAATCAGCGTTCTGCAAGTCTAAATAAAATGCGCTCAAGACTTCCGATCGCACCATACCCTTGTAGACAATGGTTCGGTTAGAGCAAGAACAGAAATAAAACTCAGGAGACTCTATCGCTTTTTCTACCTTTTTACGGGCAATGTAAAGCTGCTGTTCAAGCGCATCACCAGACTTAGAAGATGTGACGATCGCTTGAGTAATACCCGGAAGGTTTTCCAGAGCTTGACGGCCCAAAACTTCACTATTTGTCGGCACACTACGCCAGCCGATCCACATCAATCCTTCTTGAGCAAAGATTTCTTCTACCGTTTTTTTCGTAGCAGCCGCGATCGCCTGATCCTGCGGTAGAAAAATCATCGCAACGCCCGTATTAGCGGCAGTCAAACTTGACTTTCCTCCGGAAGCGGCCCATTGATTCAACAAATCCCAAGGCAAGCCCAACATCACCCCAGCGCCATCGCCTGAATCTTGGTCCGCACTACAGCCGCCTCGATGCTCCATACATCTCAAGGCCATCAACGTCTTCTGGACCAAATCATGGGTAGAACGACCTTTCTGATCGGCGATAAACCCGACCCCACAAGCATCTCGTTCTTCCACCAGCCAAGGCTGTCCAGCAAATCCATTACTTTCTGTGGCAAAGTTTTTAGAGACTGAAGTCCCGGAAACTTGAGCGGCAGAAAGCAATGGATCCGATGCGATATGGCGCAGTGTGGAGGATGAATTCTGATCGTTGACGGACTGATTACCCATGACGTGGTTCATTGCATTCAATGCTGAGAGAAGTTGGACTGAAAATTTAGGTGATGGGAAATTAATCCATCACAGTGAAGTGAAGTGTCTGAAAGGTAGGACTTAGAGTCACATCGAAAGAATTAAAACCCTTGTGATGGCTTTGACATATCTATCGAATACAACACCTAATACACTGCCATCTTTATATCTACGACCATGATGTAGAAATTAGGACAGATCCTCAAGGATATGGTGCTACCCGAAAACTAGCAAGCATCAAGATTTTTAGAAATCGGGGATTTTTCGGGTAGATTAATATGCGATAGCAAATTAATTGCAAATCGAACCTTATCCAATGATTAATTTAGGACAAGTTCTCAAAATTAAGGTCTAATCACAAGAGAAACTGCATCGATCGAAAATACATAGAAAAAACAGTTTTATAGAAACTATTAGCCTTTGACAATCCCTATTATCGTAACCTCCCTAAAATTCTATGAGCCTTCCTCTTAATCCATTCCGACAGCTTATGAGTCTCCCCCCATTATTTCAGTGCTTTATGAGCATTTTGGATCGTCAATCTACACCTAAGCCATTTACCCTAAATCCACTTATATCCAATCCACCTAGGGCAAATCTGATGGTAGTTGGATCCGTCTTAGTTCCAATGGGCGTTTTGATAGGTATTCCAACGATCGCCTCTACCCAGCCATCTCCTCCCATTCCAATTGCTTCTCCTATTCGTCCATATCTTCCCGTTCGCCAGAATTTATTTTCGGAATTACAGCCTCAAATCCTACTCAATAACCAAGTCTACAACCTACCCTGGATCCAGTGGCAAACTGAAAAAGGATTACGCATTGGGCTTCCGGACGGGGCGATACGACAGCTTTTCGGAGTTGATTTTCTAAGCACCGACGATGCCACCCAACAACCGATCGCATGGTTCAGTGACAATCGTCCGACGTCCATATTGCCCGTAAAATTTGTCTCCCCCGATCGATACTTAGACATCACAGATTGGGCCAAATCGCTAGGTTGGCAACTAACCCCCCAAGCCCAGCAGCTCACTATCACTGCCCCTACTAGCAATTTAACTCAACTCATTCAAGTGGTTCCCCAGAGCCAAATGAGCAAAATGGGTCAAACAAGTAAACAGGTTCCATTAATTCCAGCCGCAACTTCTCCCACGCTGGCGCTACCTACGACCGATCGAATCGTTTTAGAACTCGATCGGCCTACCCTATTTCAAGTTGATCCCCAAAGCCAAGATTGGACATTGAGTCTAAATAGTCAGGTCAATCCAGCCACACTTGCCCTATTTAAGCCAAAACCTAGCCAAAAAATAGCGTCTCTTTCTCTTCAATCCAAGGGCACTCAAAGCACACTGAAACTAGGGATTCCCCTCACAACTCGCCCAGTGGTTACGACGTTGTCAAACCCAGCGCGCATCGTGATTGATGTTGGAGTTGCCTTGTCTCGCACTCAGGATATTCTTTGGCAACCTGGAATTAAGTGGCGTCAGCAATTATTGACGATCGGCAATCAGCCTTTCACCGTGATATCTTTTGAAATAAGCCCCAAAACTCCAGGATTAATGCTGCGGCCAATGCTCCCCAATCCTGTCGAACTAGCTGGGATTTCGCCATTAATTCAAACCGCTCAACAAGGAAAAAGTGTTTTGGCGATGAATGGAGGATTTTTCAACCGAACCAATCAACTGCCGTTAGGGTTTATCAAAATTGACGGTCAGGTCAAATCCGGACCGATTCTGAACCGAGGGGTGGTGGCTTGGGATCAGTCAGGAACCTTTGAATTCGATCGCTACAGCCTTCAGGAAACAGCTACGATCGGGCAACAATCGTTTCCCCTGACCTCCTTAAATAGTGCGTACGTTCAAGCCGGAATTGCCCGCTATACGCCTGCTTGGGGCAACAGCTACAGAACCCTTTCCGATAATGAAATTATCATGGAAGTCGTAGGCGATCGGATCACCACTCAAACTCCAGTCCCGACGGCTGGAACCCTTATTTCGATCCCACCTAATGGCTACCTGCTGACCTTCCGTTCCAACAAAACTACCGCTGCCACCGTGACTCTTGGTGCGGCTGTGAGCGTCGTCATGGTCCAGAGCAATCCTCGTATTACCGCACTTCCCTATGCGATCGGCGGCGGCCCATTGCTCATTAAAGATCGCCAAGTAGTTCTAGATGCAGCAGCAGAAAAGTTTAGTCCTGCGTTTGTTGCAGAACGGGCCGCTCGGAGTGTAATCGGACGAACTAATACGGGAAATCTTCTGATAGTTGCGGTTCATCCAGCGATCGGACGAGGCGGGGCAACGTTGCTTGATATGGCGCAAATTATGCAGCAGCTCGGGGCGATCGATGCACTGAACTTTGATGGTGGGAGTTCAACCACTCTTTATCTAGGAGGAACAGGCGGTCAAATTCTCGATCGTCCGGCCCGCAGCAGTGCTCGGGTACATGATGCGATCGGAGTATTTAAAGAATGATTAGGCTGAGTTCGCGTCAAACTTTTCACATCCAACAGTCTTTGAGTGAAAGTTTTATAAATCTCTGATCAACCTCATGGGCAGAGCTTAGTCTCCTCTGATAAGTTATGGGCAAATACGTTGTGACCAAAACTGACGATTGATAAATCTAGTAGATTTCGCGTGGTGTAAGTGGTAATCCTAGGGTTTTATAGAAGTGAATCCATCTTTAAGTCCAATTCTCAAGGACTTTAGAACAATTTAGAACAACAGTGTAGGAGATGAATAACGTGGCTCAAATTCAAGAAATTTCGCAACAACCGATGCGTGCCCTTTCACCCAATACCTTTAAAGGGGTTGCGGCTACCGAGCTTCGGCCTTGGGGTTCCTTCACGATTCTAGAAGAAGGGCGCGGCTATAAAATTAAGCGCATTGAAGTCAAACCTGGCCATCGCTTGAGTCTTCAGATGCATCACCATCGCAGCGAACACTGGATTGTCGTTGCTGGAACTGCCCGTGTCTGGTGTGGCGAAGTCGAGCAGATTTTGAGTGTGAATCAGTCAACGTATGTCCCGCAATGCACTACTCATCGTCTGGAGAATCCCGGTGTGATTCCTCTAGTCCTGATCGAAGTCCAGAATGGTGAATATCTGGGCGAAGATGATATCGTTCGCTTCCAAGATTATTATGCTCGGGTCATTCCCTCTAACTAGAGTTAATGCATTAAATTTCAGGATTAACTTTAGACTCATTAATTAATCAATTAGAGAGATTAGACCGTTTAAGAATTTTAGACGGTCTTTGTTTTGTGGACATCGTGATAAAACTAATCCATTGAAACTCTATTCTCTGTTAAGATTTTATGATTCAGTTTACGTCCGCTGCCCTGACGGAGGTCGATCGTCTCCGCCATCGCCAAGCAAGTCCTGAAGATTATTTCCGGATTCAAGTCCAAGCTGGAGGCTGCTTAGGGTTCTCTTATTACCTATCATTTGTCTCTGAGCCTGCTCAAGATGACTATGTGATGCAAAGTAGAATAGCGATCGCCTGTAAAGACTTGGAGATGCTACAGGGATTATCTGTAGACTATGCCGAAGACCTCATGGGTGGCAATTTCAGGTTTGAAAATCCCCAGGCTTCAAGCATTTGTGGCTGTGGCAGTTCGTTTTCACCCGTTTTACGATCGCCATAGAAGATGTATCCAAAATTAAATCTGTGAACAATATTGACAGATTTCACTTAGTCTTGGTAATATCAGTGGTCGTTAAAGTTTGGAATTAGCCTACATTTAAGGCAATAAGATGCCCACAATTCAGCAACTTATTCGTGATGAGCGCAACCGCGCCAGCAAGAAAACAAAGTCCCCAGCGCTCAAGGCATGTCCTCAGCGTCGTGGTGTTTGTACTCGTGTGTACACAACAACTCCGAAAAAACCGAACTCTGCACTCCGAAAGGTTGCCCGGGTCCGCTTAACCTCTGGGTTTGAAGTCACCGCTTACATTCCCGGTATCGGTCATAACCTACAAGAACACTCTGTCGTGATGATTCGCGGCGGTCGTGTAAAAGACTTGCCGGGTGTGCGTTATCACATCATTCGCGGAACCCTGGATACTGCTGGTGTTAAAGACCGTAAGCAGAGCCGTTCCAAGTATGGTGCGAAGCGTCCGAAGGCTGGTGCAGCTGCGGGCAAGAAGTAATTCATTAAAATGCACGATTATCTAAGGAGAAATCCTTCGGATAATGTGGTAAATATGAATCCCATTTTTGGACTTCATGTCAATAGATCACCTCGCCAACCTATTTTAAAAGAAAGACCTCAAGAGTTGTCGGTTCTTCTTTCTCAAGGTTTTAAGATGTCTCAGTTCTCACCCTGACGCCATCTGCTAGGTCGAGCCACAAGGATTTTGAGTTTCATGAAGGAGTTTGTGCTGAATTCCGAAACCAATCTTTGAGGTTGAGAGAACCTGGCATTTTTTGCGTTAAGTGCAGTGTCATGCTGCAAATGCAAGTTGGCTGCTGTGTCTTTCCGCTCTAGATATCTCAACTCTGAAAGGATTCAATATGTCTCGTCGCGTAACAATCAAAAAACGTCCGGTCCCAGCGGATCCGGTCTATGGATCACGGCTCGTCACCATGACTTCCCGTCGCATTATGCGTAGCGGTAAGAAATCAGTCGCGAATCGGATCATCTATGATGCTTTTGACATCATTAAAGAAAAGACTGCAACCGATCCCATGGAAGTCTTTGAAAAAGCGGTCAAAAATACAACACCCTTGGTTGAAGTGAAAGCTCGCCGAGTAGGTGGTGCGACCTATCAAGTGCCCATGGAAGTGAAGACCGATCGCGGAATTGCACTCTCACTTCGATGGCTCATCCAATACTCCCGCGCTCGCGCAGGGAAGTCCATGGCTAGTAAATTTGCCAATGAACTCATGGATGCAGCAAATCAAACCGGAAGCGCAATCCGTAAACGGGAAGAAACTCACCGGATGGCAGAAGCGAATAAGGCCTTTGCCCACTATCGCTATTAGTCTTTAGGTTAGTCCTGTTGAATTGGTAGTTCATGCCTTAAATATGAACTATCAATTCAGTATAAAGGCGTATAGAATCTCAATGGTGCAACTAACTATCTCTCCTTTGGAGTCGTAATCTTAGTCACCAAAAACTTTAACCACGATCGAGGAGGTCCCCGTGGCTCGTACCGTTCCGCTCGACAGAGTACGAAACATCGGAATTGCTGCCCACATTGATGCGGGCAAGACGACCACAACGGAACGGATTCTGTTCTATTCCGGAGTGGTCCATAAAATTGGCGAAGTCCATGACGGCGGCGCTACCACCGACTGGATGGAGCAGGAGAAAGAGCGCGGTATTACCATTACGGCGGCTGCAATCACCACCCAATGGACGCGTCGCGATCCTGAAAAACCAAACTTGCCTCAACAGGGTGCTTTAGAACACAAAATCAACATCATTGATACTCCTGGACACGTAGACTTCACGATCGAAGTTGAACGTTCAATGCGCGTCCTTGATGGTGTGATTGCAGTGTTCTGTTCTGTGGGTGGGGTTCAACCTCAGTCCGAAACAGTTTGGAAGCAAGCGAATCGCTACAGCGTTCCTAAGGTCATCTTTGTTAATAAGATGGATCGGACAGGTGCTGATTTCTATAAGGTTTATGGCCAAGTGAAAGATCGATTGCAA
>JAYUEU010000305.1:0-3872 GCA_043739065.1 Synechococcales cyanobacterium
ATCTTAGCGGTCTGAGCCGTTTCCCAAACTTGGCTGATTAGGGATTCTGTCCGATCGCGAAGCTCTGCAATAAACATGCCTTCATGATCATTGGCTGCAATCCAACTTCCCGAAAGGCTGATTTCAACACAGTCTTCATCAACAGTACAAATTTCGATCGGAGTTTCTGTTTCCGAAAGAATCTGTTCGACTAATATATCAAACGCAGGATGATCAATAGAGATCAAGAAAGAGGCTCGACCTGGTTCAATATGAAATACTTGTCCAACGCTTAGAGCAAAGATCGATCGTTGAACCGTCCAATCTTCAAGGCTTTCTGTGATATGTTCGCCCTTCAATCCCAATTCGGAATACATCAACTTCAACATTTTCTTTTCCTTCTTCTTTTGCGATCGCAATTATTCGGTTTCCAGCATGGATCCAAACAATTATTCTTAGTCCGACTTAATCCGAGGGTATTTACGCTAAAGGTGTTTAAACTTAGGGTCTTCTAATGTGATGACTTGCTTAAAAATTCGATCGTTCAGGTCATAAACTAAAAGCCCGCACCTGATCAACTTCAGAGCGGGACACAAGCGACTTAGAGGCTTGATTTTTAAGAATGCCGGGGAAGTCGTCCGAGCATCTGGCTCTGAAATAGTTGGGAATGCAGTCGAATAAGTCCTGCTAGCCATAAACCGAAGCTGCCGCGAAGCTCTGCGCGTAGGGGCGCTGGAGTTACTTGTGCGATGAGCGATCGGTTAAACATGACGGACTCTCGTGAAGGTGGACAATGAAAAACTTACGAGTAAGAAACTAACAATACTACATGTGTAATATGATTTCTGAACTTTGTCAACTGTGTTATGTCCATCACAATTCAGGTGTTCATGATTAGAGATTGGCTTCAGGTTCTTGCAAATCTTTGAGCTTGAGTCTAGTCTGGGGCGATCGTGCCTGAAGTACTACATCCAAAAAAATAAATAGGGATTAAAATCGGGTATTGCCAATCATTAAGTCAGCATTCAAATTTCGGTAGGGAATCTTGGCAGAATCGTAGAGTGCGCCTTTAAACCCTATTTGAATGAGAGTCAGTAAGTTGGCAAAGGTTATATCTGCGATCGCCATCAAAAATCTTGTTGTCTGAAGCGATAATTCTTGTTTTTTTAGCAACAGTTGTATCCAAGCGAGTGGAATTTTGTTGCAACGTTTGATTTGAATAAAGGTTAGAAAATCCAATATTCTGGGCGCTGAATGTCGATGACTGAGGCTCCAATTTGGGCGAAGTCTTGGCGCATCCAGGCTCGGTGAATTCGGGTGAAGAGTTCCGATCGTTTCTCGGCTGGTGTTGATGGGACGCGCAGGGCCAAGACCGTGACTGCACTCCAGGGATAGCTAGTGCGGAGAGCTTTGAACCGATAGAGTTTTAGAGATTTTTTGGTGAAGGCAGTTTTGAAGGAGAATCCTTTTAATAGATCGATTTGGATAGCTGTCATGGTGGTGTGGTGGGTGTGAATGTTTGAGCTTAAAGGTTAGTTAGCCCGAATGTATAGAAGCGATCGCTATGGATATGGCTTGAAAGTATGGCTTTGATAGTCAGGATGTTGTATCTAACTCTAGTTTATTCAGTTTTAATTTTAATAAAGTTTTGTAAAAATAATTATTGTATCAGGCTAAGTCAGTTCTGTAATGGCGTTTGAAACTTGCTTCTTGCCATTACTGGTCACTGATCTGAGTGTCAATTCTCAGAAATCGAACGGTCCTCAAAAAATCTAGGCGGAAAATAATTCTGATTCGGGGTATTGGTACGATCGCTTAAAATTCTCTTTCCTGTCTTGATAGTGGGCTAGTGTGTATGGTCGTTGCCTCGTATACTAGTAAAGGTTTTGAAATCATTGGCTAGTCTCTTGGGTATCGACCTTCGCAGTTACGTCTATATCGATCGTCTCCAGCGCCAACATGCTGCCTATCTCGGCACAGAAGCACAGGGATTTTTGCCATTGCCCGGTGACACGTCGCTCTGGATTGAGGTAAGTCCGGGGGTTGAAATTAACCAGATGATGGATATTTCTCTCAAGGCGGCCCAGGTTAGACCGGGAGTGCAAATTATTGAGCGGCTGTATGGATTGATGGAAATTCATGCCAGTAACCAAGGTGATGTTCGGGTGGCGGGCGAAGCGATTTTGCGATATTTGGGCGTAGAGCGATCGGATTGTCTGAAGCCACGCGTGATTTCCAGTCGAATTATTCGCAATATCACAGCTCACCATACGCAATTGATCAACCGAACTCGGCGAGGAAACATGATTCTCGCGAGTGAAACGTTGTATGTTTTAGAAATTGAACCAGCAGCCTATGCGGCCCTCGCAGCGAATGAAGCGGAAAAAGCAGCTTCGATTAATATTTTACAAATTTCTTGTGTAGGAAGTTTTGGGCGCTTATATCTCGGTGGTCAAGAGCAGGATATTATGGCTGCTGAGCAGGGGATTTTGGCTGCATTGGCAAGTGTAGACGGTCGGCCATTCCCGGATGAGATGCGGCGGGAGTAGAATGATGGCCCAGTTATCTCATTTGCAAATTTTATCTCAGGGCGCGATCGCATGGCAGCAGTTTCGGCAATCGCTGCACTTGAAATCGAATCATTCTGTTGAGAATCAGTCCATTGATTTGTCAAACTCAGATTTATCTCGGTTGAATTTACGGGGTCTGGATTTATCCGCTGTTAATTTGCGTCGATCGGATTTGACCAATACTAAATTAGTTGCTGCAAATTTAACAAATGCTGATTTAACAAATGCTGATTTAACAAATGCACAATTGAATGAAGCAACATTACACCGATCGAATCTTCTTAATGTAGTAGCTCACAATCTTGATGCGACGGGCGCAGATTTTAGCTTTGCAAATTTTGTTGGGGCAGAACTGCAATATTTCATAGCGACGGGTGCAGATTTTAGTTTTGCAAATTTGATGGGAATGGAATTAGCCTTTGCGAATTTACAAGATTCGAGTTTCCATGGTGCGAAATTAGGACGATCATTGCTCAGTTATGCAAATTTAAGAAATGCGAATTTGGCTGAGTGTGATGTGAGTGGGTCTGTTTTTTTTGAGGCAGAATTGCAAGAAGCTCATTTGTACCGAACTGATTTCACAGGCGCAAAGTTAGTCCGATCGCACTTAGTTCATGTATATGGTGTGATGGCAATTTTCAATACTGCATTGCTTTGGGGTGCAGATTTATCTTGGTCGAATTTAATGCGATCGGCCTTTGTCGGTACGGATTTGACTGATGCCAATCTACGGGGTGCAAACTTGAGCTATGCCGATTTTCGCAATGCCAATTTGAAGGGTACAGATTTCAGAGGCGCTAATTTAAAGGGTGCAGATTTTCGAGATGTGAAGAATTTAGATTGTGCGAATTTGAATGATGCAAACCGATCGCAAATTCGATGGAATTAAGAAAAGATTCATTTAGATATAGAGACGATCGGAAAGGCGCTCGACATTGATAGCCGCTGAACGATCGCGTTTGCTGACGGGTGAGTGTACGATCGCTGATTTGTGGCTGCCTACTTAGTCTTTTCCAGACAGCTTAGTAGGATTGTAGTCTTTGACCATCAGTTGTACTGGAGATGCTCCTGATGTCAAACCTCGGCGCACTGGCTGAGCTGAACGGGTATCAGCTAGTCCTAATTCAACCTGTGACAAGATTTTGCTCAAAATTACTTTCATTTCAAATTGAGCAAACGCCATACCAATACACCGTCGGCTCCCCCCTCCAAAAGGCAAATATTCAAAAGGAGTAAATTGACGTTCTAAAAAGCGTTCTGGTCTGAATTGCTCCGGATCTGGGTAAATATCCTCGCGGCGATGGGCTGAGTAGATCGAACCGA
>JAYUEU010000306.1:0-5761 GCA_043739065.1 Synechococcales cyanobacterium
CTGGGGGAAGCAGCGTCTTCAAGCGCCGGAGTTCGCTCATTTCCGCACGGGCAGTTGAGGCGGCATAGGATGTCATAGACCTACTCCAGATAGACAAAATAGATAAATCCCCCACATCATATCGAGTCCTAACAAATTTAGGACGAAAATGATGTGAGTTATGGTGTTTCTATTGTGGAGGACAATGCGATCGGGTGGCAACTGGATTAACCGCCCCGTGCCGTTCGGGTTCCTGGTAGCGGTTGAGGAGATGTGGGGGAATTCTGGGTAATCAACACCATGGGCAAGACAAAGGTCAAAATGGCAATCATTATCCCAACGAAGTTAGGCAGGACCAGATTGGACATTGCACCGGTGGATTCGGGGTAAATACGATCGGACGGTGGGAGTAAACTACCAGGTTGCATAATAAGCAGGGTAAAAGGAAAATCGAAGAGCACTCAGCATTGGCTGAACGTGGAAATCATTACGTCCTCGTTCTTGCTGATTATGCCCGAAGTATCAACGTTAAATGCGACTATTAAGGATGAACTTATAGCTCAATCCAAATAGCTCAATTTAACGATTGACATCGGCCATAATTGTGCAGAAATTGTGGAGGAGCATATCTATATTGTAGCGATCGGTTGTGATAAGTATGTATCTCAGCCATCTTTTCGATAGATTGTTGCCCGATTCGCCGATCAGGGATTAAAATTCTCAGGGATTAAAATTCATTACGATCGCGTAACGTTTGATGAATCCCTTGAAGTTCCATTAAGATTTCCCTCAATAACTCTTGGGTTGGGTCGGGTGCGCGGTTTTGGACCTCAATGACGACTTGTTTGATTTTTAAAACTTCTTTTGCAAAGCGTGCTACTTCACTAGGATGAAAAAGCAGTGGATCCGTGTGGTGCGATCGGATTTCGGGGTTGAGATGTTTGGCACTGTAGGGCAGATTGAGTTGGTTAAGATCGGTGTTAGCGTAACGATATACGGAAGCACGCGATCGGCTAAGGGCCTCTTCAACTGCATCAATATCCATTAATCCAAGCGTGGGCCCAACAGTCGGCGTGGGTTCAGCCATGGGTTCAGTTAGCGGCTTGGGCAGTGGTTGGGGCGAGGCTTGAGGCTGTGGTAAGTCAGTCATTTTGGGAAATTTCAGGTGCGGACGGTATAGATTGCGATCGTTAGTTTAGAGCAAATTTGACGACTCCCCTCTCACGGTCTCGGTTTGACGCAACCAATACAAAATTTCCTGCTCTAATTGTTCAAGTTCCCGGAAAACTTCCTGTCTGAACCAAGAACTTAGGGTATCGAAGGTCGTGAAATTTGGGTTTGGGGTCCATTTTAAATCTTGGGCCACGGGAGTCATGTGATTACCTTTGAGTTTTGCAATTTCGGTGCATCCTGGAAACCGATCGTCCAAAATTATCGAAAGTGGCCGAGTTTGGTCTAGAGTGTCGTTGCTAAATTTCACCAGTAGATTATTCGAGACTTCATAGCGATCGCGCACTAGCTGATTGGTTGCTTCGGGCGATGGCATAAATTCGGGAGCCGTCATGGGATTCATTTTCGGTGCGAACTGCGTCATCATTTGCGCCACTTGATCCATCATAGGAATCGAGTCTTTGGCGGCAAAATTATTAAAGGAAATCAAGATATTTCCCGATCGCTTCACCTCATATAAGCTGCCAATCAATAAATGCAACTTGCATCCCATGCTGTGGCCCATGCCGTAGATGGGTAAGTTTCGAGCGGACATGTAGCGGTCTTCAAGTGCGTATAGGGTGCGATCGAATTGCCACAGGACATTTTCAGCGATCGTGGTGTGTTCAAAAGTATTGACGAATGGGGTTGCGATGATGACATAACCCTGCTGGGCCAAAAATTCTAGGAGTCGGCGATAGGTGAGGTGAGGCAAGGTGGCGACAAATGCTCCTCCCAAAAAATGAATAATTCCCAAAGGTTTGCGTGGAATCAAAACCCAATTCCCTGCAATTTCTAACCAATCCATTCGTCCGCCTCATCGCAATGATGTTTTTTGAGGGAGATGCGCGATTTTTACAAATCCACACAATTCTCACATTTTAATTCTAGGATGCAAACTATCTTGTCTCTTGGCGGTGATTTCCCCCTTCGTCGGTTCGGTTCTACGGTGCGGTCTAATAAAATCCTTCGGTTACTCTCATAGGAGTAGGTTGTAAGAATATTTTTTGTCCGTCGATCGGCGTTCTTTTCAAGTTTCACCTGTTCTAATCTTTACCTTAGGTTGCGTGTTATGGGCGAGTGGATCTTGCCAACATTGAGTCAAGTTTTGAGTTTCATGCAGGGAATATCGCGTCCTAGTTTGTCTGTTGCATCACGTCAACTTCAAGCTGAACATCAGTGGACGGGCGCTGTTGCTGCACTTGAAGCTCTTTTAGAAACGGTGGATGAGTCTGAATCAGGGCTTGTTTTGTCGGGACCATTTCCAATTTTGAGCCACTCTAGTCTTTTACAACGCTTTAATGTTTGGGCCTTTACAGCGGATCCCTCACTCCAGGCGATCGCTTCTTTTTTCAAGCTTCCGCCCTCCAGTGAAACACCTACTGCTAGTGTCGAAACCAGTTTGACGTTGCCATTGCTGCCGAGTGACCCGATCGCGGCTGAACATTTTTGCTTGGTGTTGACCTCGAAATTTAGTCTTGTCATGGTGTTGGGTGAAGATGTCGATCATCAACCGGGCTTTTGGTTTTCGTTTGATCCTGGCGAAGTGTTGCAGGCTTGGCAGGTGTTGCGGTTACGGGTGGTGATGTTGAGTCAAGAGCAAATGCAGAAACTCGATACCCTTGTGGAAGCGTTTCCTCCCGTGACTCCGCAGTTTTCTACGGTGTCCCATTTTAGCCAAATCTTGTTGTCCTACTTACCCTCAATCGAATCGCCTCGTCTACTTCATGCACCTATTCCAGTGACGGATCCAAAGCATGAGCGTGAGCCGCGCAGTTTGGATGTGGAATTATTGACGGCTATTGCCCATGAAGTTCGTACACCGTTGACGACAATTCGGACGTTGACTCGACTTTTGATGAAACGAAAGGATATGTCGGCAGATGCGCTTAAACGGCTGAAGGTGATCGATCGCGAGTGTAGTGATCAGATCGATCGGTTTGGCATTATTTTCCGAGCTGTAGAATTAGAAACCTCAGAGACAAAAGATTTCTCTCTCACCTCTACTTGTCTGAATCAAGTTCTGAGTCACAGCATTCCCCGTTGGCAACAACAGGCTAGCGATCGGGGATTGGTGCTCAATGTTGTGCTGCCGGAAGGATTGCCTGCCGTGGTGAGTGACCCGATTATGTTGGATCAGGCTTTAACTAGTTTGATTGAACGATCGGCACGCACGCTACCGTCTGGAAGTAAAATTCAAGTCGAAGTTAGTCTTGCTGGCGATCAACTTAAATTACAAGATGAAACTCAGCCCGACGAATCCTACTCAACTCATCAACCGCTTTTACAATCTTTGGGCGAAATGCTAACGTTTCAACCCGAGACGGGGGTGTTGAGCTTGAATTTGGCGGCTACGAAAAATATTTTTCAGGCGTTGGGCGGCAAGCTGACGGTGAAAGAACGATCGGTCCATCATGGCGAAGTTTTCACGTTGTTTTTACCGTTGCAAGGCAAGAGCCACGATCGGTTTAGTCCTAAGTTCTTTGTCTAAGATCTTTGTTATCTGAGATTAAAGCGCCAAATACCGGGCAGTGGCCCATCCGTTAACACCATTGCTTTGTACGGGAACCCAAGTTTCTCCATGCATGACAGGCCGATCGCCGCCTCGCACTATTACCCGATCGCCACAATTGACCTGAGTTGCAACCGCTGCTAATCCTGCATTTTGACGAATATTAACAACTTGAATGCTCGTTGGGCAGCGGACTAATACCCCTGTTATTTGGGCTTGAGTTGTGGCGGTAGTTGTCAGAGGAGTTGCGGTTTTAGCGGTGGTAAATGTGGATTGTTCTGTTTTGGGTAACGAAATATCCGGCATAGAAACTTTTGCTTTATGCAGATTTGGTGCCCCGAGCATTGCCCATCCGGCAACAGCGTAGAATAGGTTAATTGCGCCGCGTTCAGCCCATTCAGTTGCTTTTCCGGGAGATGCCTTTGGAAAAGCGACGGATAAGATGGCGGCCAACGTTAAAAATTTGGGGAAAGAAGGCATCCTAATTTACGCTAGAAGTATGAATAATACGTTCTAAAGTATACCCAGCCCCCGCAAGCTGTAACCCTCTAATGGACATTGATGTAATTGATATGTAACTGACCCATAGCCGATGTATGGCCGATCGCTTTTTTGAGTTTTAACCGCAATTTCCTACAGCAAGACTATGACGATCGAACAGATATTCGGTGGACTATTGATTTTGACGATCGGCCCGATCGTGGGCACCATCAAACCACTTTGGCGAGATAAAACAAGCTGGGCTATTGCGCAAGGGCTTCTGTGTGTGGGTGTGTCGAAGTTTTTATTCTCCTATTTGCTTCATGATCAATTTTTGGCGACGGGAAGTTCTGAGTGGGCTACGGCTTGGAACATGATTGCGTTGATGGGACTGGTGCTGGCCCGATCGCGCAGGGATAATAGAGTAGATTTGTGGAGCATTACTGCGGGTTATGGGTTACATGATCCAGCTTCGGCGGGGCTTGTGGCGTTGTTGTCAGGTGCGGGAGTGATATTTTTTCGTACCAATAAACAAGGTGTGAGCGTTGTGCTATTAGCCATGATGCTCGTGACGGTGTTGCGACATTCGACTAATCAACCGCTCCTTGTGATGACTGGTTTGCTTTGTCTGTTGATTTATTGGAGTCATGAAAAGGCCGATCGATCGAAGAAGCAATCTACCCAACAGGCTAATTCATCTGAAACAGAGTTGAAATTTTTTCGGGCTGATGCGGCGGTGGTGACGTTGGACGATCGGGTGTTGCCGTTGCAGGCGGGCCAACCTGCGGCTCATTTATCTGAATTGCGACGATCGGGGTATTCTGTGCCTCAAGGTTGGATGGTTTATCCCGGTGATGATCTGGAAACGGTGATCGCTCTGGCTACCCCTACGGCTCAGTTCCCAGCGATCGTCCGATATTCCCATTTGCTGACCAATCCCTTAGACGATCGGACGAAACAGGCGTGGGAAAGCAAAAGCGATCAGGAATTGCGAACTGCTTTATTACAGGCGTTTGATGGTGCGAAGGCTTCGATGGTGTTGATGGTGATGCCGAAGGTGTGGGCGGTGTTTTCGGGGGCGGTGCGGGAGGTAATGCCGGGTTATGTGCTGGTGACTTGTGGTCAGGAGCGGTTTGAGGTGCGATCGAAGGGACAAATTTCAGCGAATATGAAAACCTATGAAACGCCCGATCGTCTGATTCGAGAGGTCGCGGAGTTATTGTCTAAGCTGCAAAAAGAGTACGGTGAAGAGTACAAAAAACAACTGGGTGGCGGGTTTGCCATTGATTGGATGCATGACGGCGAAAGAGTTTGGATTTGGGATATTCGTGCGTTGTGAAGGCTCGGTAAATGCTGAGTGGATGATAGCTGATTTGAATAGGGCGGGAATCACTGAAACCGATCGCGTAGAACGGGACAAATATTAGTTATCCTAGGATGATGTTAAGTTCTGTTAATAGTTTTTATTGCATTCTCCTTCACCTGGGTTTAGGCGCGAGTCTATGAAGTGTGTTATCAATCGTCGAGCGAAATTCTCGGCTAGTCATCGCTATTGGTTGCCGGAGCTGAGTGAGGCTGAAA
>JAYUEU010000307.1:0-8142 GCA_043739065.1 Synechococcales cyanobacterium
AAATGACTTGCGGTGCGAGGCGATAGTTGAGATAGGCCAACACTTTCCGCAAATAGTCCAAAGCACTGACATCCATTAAGTCCACCATGCCCATACGCAACTCGTTGTTGGTTATTGAAAGCGGCAGAACTTGATGATAGAGGCAAGCTTCAAAGGGCAGAACCCGATCGATTAACGAAAAAATAGTATCCCGATCGGTGTCTGACGGAATTTCGGAAATTTCGCCTGGTTTAGAGCGATCGTCTGATAATTTTGAGCTATGGGTAGTGGCCACAGAATATGATGGAGATGAAGTGAATGACGTAAAGAGATTAGATAAGTATAGGGCTTTACTTTTAGCTATAGTACCCAGTCTCGTAGCAGATAGATGCATTTTTCTTAATCTCACCGTGGATCTTACGTTAACTCTGTATAACTCAACCGTCATCGAGTTATATCCGGTGGGGACCGCAAAATATAGGTTAACTCGGCAGCAATTTACGCCATTACACAGACTATAAAATCACCATCTATTAAGTATGAGATGTGAGATCACCATAAGAAGTCAGCGGATCACAACATCATTCAGTTTTCCACTGCGATACCCTTCCAAATCCAACATGATATATAGAAAGCCAAATTGCTTAAGCTGGGCCGTAAGCAGAGGTAAATCGGTGGTGAGAATAAAATCTTGGATTTGGTCCGGCATCACTTCAATCCGGGCAGTGTCGCCATCCGATCGAACCCGCAAATTTTTCCAACCCAGTTTACGTAAGTAGAGTTCCGATCGACCCACCCGCTGAAGCTTTTCGACAGTAATCACTTCACCATAGGGAAATCGAGAACTGAGACAGGGTTGGGCCGGTTTATCCCACCAAGGTAAATCTAAATGTCTAGACATCTCGCGCACTTCAAATTTAGTAATGCCGAGTTCAGCTAGGGGCGATCGGGCACCCCGTTCTTTAGCCGCTTGAATTCCGGGTCGATAATCGCGCAGATCATCCGCATTCACGCCGTCTACCACGTAGGAAAATCCCCGATCGATCGCCATAGGTTTTAGGGTGTCATGCAGTTCGCTTTTGCAAAAATAGCAGCGATTAATGGGGTTGCTGGTGTAATCGGGATTGTCCATTTCGTGGGTAGCGACGACCTCATGACGGATACCGATCGCTTGGGCTTGGGTGGCTGCATCGTCCAAATCCTCGGGTAACAGAGACGGCGATTCAGCGGTAATGGCAAGGGCACGATCGCCCAAGGTGTCATAGGCGACTTTTGCAACTAATGTGCTATCAATTCCGCCAGAATAGGCAATTAGAGCCTGTTCCATATCTTTAAACAAAGCAGTGAGTTGAGTCAGTTTTTTAAGCGTAGTGAGCGATGCAATCATGGAGGTTGGAGGCTATTGACAAAGAGTACTGATCATTATTCTAGAACTCTCTACGAGAGAAAATCAGCGATGTCCCCGTCAACACCAACAGGGTATAGAGCAAACCATAACCAACGCTTGACAGCAAAGCCATTTGGGAGGGAATGATGTGATAAACCACTTGATTTTTTAGATCTAAACGACTCAGATCGGGTAATAAGAGGTAGAGCCAACCCGCAACTTTTTCAATCATGGGATTTTGCGAAAGCTTGGAAAATTTCACCATGCCAGAGCTAGAAATGCCCATAAGATAAATAGCTACAGTCATCAACATGGCGAGAAGCGAACTGGTGAATACACCAAAAAACAATGCGATCGCCGTGATTAAGGCAAGCTGAATACACAACAATCCTGAATAGATCAAAAGTTCAACGGGAACAATGGCGACTTTATTGGCCACCATGACTCCGTAATACATCACGCTCATGAGTGCCACCATCAACACCAGCACGATACTCAGGCCCAAGTGTTTACCTAAAACAAATTCGGTTCGACTGACAGGTTTAGCGACGAGGACAAAAATTGTTCGATTTAGAATTTCTTTATTGATCAATCCGGTGCCGACAATAATGGCCGACAGTATACTCAGAATTTGCATCACAGCCAATCCGAAATCGGGCAAAATTTTGGCTTCTGTTGCGGCAGCGATTTCAGGTAGCAACCGGGCGGCGATCAACAAAAATGCACCGTATAAAATTAAGATATACAGAATTCGATCGCGCACGACTTCAAGAAATGCATTAGACGCGATCGTTAAAATCCGAGGAATAGAAACAAACATGGCAACGTCCGACCCATTAGATCCAAACACAATAGTTCTAACTCAACACGTCCAATACAATACCCTAAACCTTATCCGTTAAACCTTCTTTATGAATGGCATTGCATCTTTTACGTCAGAACAATTCAGGGTTCCAATCACCTTTGCTTCAGGAATAGCAGATTTGGTCCGACGATTAAACATCCGTTTGGGAATGAGTTCGCAGCGCTTGCTGACGGTGTAGGGTACTTGGGTTGCAGTTGGGCCTTTCCAAGTTGCGTTCAACACCAAGTTGTAATAGGCACCGGAATCATAGGGATCTGCATCGACTTTGCCGGAAAGAGTCCAGAGATCCATTTCGCCACCGCCTAGCTTATTTCTTAGACGGGATTGAACATTGCTTTCAAGGTCAGTTATCCATTGATTGCTCACCTTACTTTCAAACAACCAGCGTTCAATGGCAGACCAGCTTTGATTATTGAGCCGATCGCGCAAGTCACTTTCCGCCGCATTCAAGACTTCACGTCCACGGGAAACTTGAACACTAGGCTGGACTCGGACGACAAATGAACTACGACTAAAATCCTCAGCCATTAAACTCGGATATAGATTGAGCCAGCCTTGGAGCAGAAAATAGAACTGGAACCAGCAGGAAATTAGCAAATGACTCAAGAAGAATAACACCATGCCTTGACGATCTTTAACAGCTGGAATGGTGAATTCAGGCGTTTTCTCTTTGCTGCTTTTAATGAACTTAGGTGCAAGGGCGATTATAGCGGCGAGCGGAGCAACACAGATAAATGCGGGCGGAGCAACACCCAAGAGATTTGCAAATCCATTCCAGCTTCCAAATACGGCTAGGACAATTAAAGTAGAAATAATCCATGGCCCCAGAAAAACCTTAGTGAAAATAGCATCAAAGGTCAGCGCAGTTTGAACATCTTTTCCATAGACAAACCACCACACCGCCACAATCAAGAAAAACCAACCAAACGACGACACAATTTCCTGGGCTACCGAGGAGGACATGAATGCGCCCATCACAACACTAAAAATACTCAGCAGCATGAAGGTCTGCCAACTAGCTAGGTCTTTAGGGGTGAGGTACGCTCGAAGTGAATCAAACAGGTCTTTCATTGAGCTTTAGGGAATAGGGCGAAACGTCTAGGGAAATGACGATTTGAACAACTAATTGGTGAAGATCAAGGTAGTGAAGATCAAGCGATCGGAATCAGTTGATCGACCATAACTCGGATGATCAAAATTACGGTGATGGCGACAAAGCTAAAAGCATTAGCCCAAAGAACAGCCATAGGACGATTAGGTTGATCCTCGGCACTGAGTTCGATCTGTTTTTTGCGGCCCTGAAACTTTCGGGGATTGTTGGCTTCTTCGAGAGCTGGGACTGTACTTTTTTCCAGGATCAATTCTAAAAATTCAATGCCTTGAAGCTTAAGGGCAAAGGTTAGAACAAATGCCGCGAACCCAATTAAATATACAGTGGGTGGCACCGATCGGATCCCAAAAAAGACATATTCCACTAAAAGCTGACGGGCCGCACTGGGCAACCAAGACTCGACTCCAAAGAACACAATCCAACCTACAACGGTTGAGAGCAGATTGACCGTGGCCGAATACTGCATACTCAATTTCCGTCCAAGGTTAAGCCGCTCATTTAGGACGGCAGCTTCGATAGCGATGGCCATGAACAGAAACAAAAGTTGAAAGGCGATCGCCCGTAGAGGCAAGACATCGGTGTAGTTAATGATCGGTGGCATTACTAAAGCGTTGAAAGAGGGCGTTGAAAGAAGGCGATAAAGACGATAAATAAGTCAGGAAACAAGTGGGTAAACACTGTACGAAGATGTACGAAGATTCAGTTCCCAAATTTTACGCGCCGTTCTGGTGTTTGGAACGAAAATTTGGATAGGATTTCAGGAGTTCTCCTATAATGGTGCGGTGATGTAGGGTCAGGACACTAGATATATGGCTCGTGCAGGAATTGGGATTCGGACAGCGCAGGATTCATCAGAACGGTTGGCGGGACAAATCCATGTCTACGATGGGCTAGGGAAGGGGAAGTCTCAGGCAGCACTGGGGGTAGTGTTACGATCGATCGGGCTTGGGATTCAATCGTCTTCCCAGACGCGAGTATTGTTGTTGCGCTTTCTCAAAGGTCCAGATCGGATGTATGACGAGGATGCGGCGATCGAAGCGTTGCAGCGCGGGTTTCCTCATTTAATTGATCAAGTGCACAGGACGATCGGAGTTTTTTGGGGCGGATGAGATTACTAATTTCGATCGGCTTGAGGCGTTGCGCGGTTGGGATGTGGCGAGGGGTGCGATCGCGTCGGGTTTATATTCGGTGGTGGTGATGGATGAGCTGAATCCGGTGTTGGATTTGGGTCTGCTGGCGATCGATGAAGTGGCGAGCGTGCTGAAACGAAAACCTGGACCCATGGAAATTATTGCAACGGGACGCGGCGCACCCCAAGGGTTGATTGATATTGCAGATTTGCATTCCGAAATGAGACCCCATTATCACGATGTGACGCTTGAAGCGGGTACGGGCGGTATCGAAATTTATACAGGCGAAGGAAAAGGGAAATCGACTAGTGCATTGGGGAAGGGGTTGCAGGCGATTGGAAAAGGAATCAGCCAAGACAAATCCCATCGCGTGTTGATTGTGCAATGGTTGAAGGGCGGGAATGGTTACACGGAAGACGGGGCCATTCAAGCGCTGCGCCAGAGTTATCCTGATTTGGTAGATCATCAACGATGTGGGCGGGATGCCATTGTTTGGCGTGGACAACAGCAAGATATTGACTATGTGGAAGCAGAACGGGGGTGGGAAATTGCCAAAAGTGCGATCGCATCGGGTCTCTACAAAACCATCATTCTCGATGAACTGAATCCAACATTAGATTTAGAACTTCTTCCTGAGGAACCTGTTGTTCAAGCAATTCTTCGTAAACCCAAAGATACAGAAATCATTATCACCGGTCGCTGTAAAAATCAGCCCGCCTACTTCGATTTGGCTAATGTCCATTCAGAAATGATTTGCCATAAGCATTATGCTGCGCGCGGGGTTGATCTTAAACGTGGCGTAGATTTTTGATTGAGTTAATTTCTATTGTGTGGATTACTTTAGGACAAAACCGATCGTAATTCCGCTAAACGCTCTGCCACTAACCGATAGTAAATCCAAGTTCCCCGACGTTCTTTGGTTAACAATCCCGCTTCATACATCACTTTTAAATGATGACTGACCGTTGGCTGCGACAATCCCAAAGTCTCAACCAACTCACAAGCGCGCACCTCTTGACTCGGTTGGGACGCAATCAAGTTGAGCAATTGCAGCCGCGCAGGCTCGCCCAATACCCGAAAAATACGGGCAACATCATTCAATTCCTCAAGCCCAAGAGGAGCTGAAAGCAAAGGCGGACAGCAGTAAGGAATAGGTTTAGGAAGATTCATAATTAAGGGTATTGACATCCGCTGAGTCGTCATGAGATATTCATCACAGTAAATATAGACAATTATCAATATGATGATATTTCAGGAGGTCTTGCTTATTAATAGTAGATCAAATCGCCTACTCGCTAGATTTTTACTGCGACAAGATGGTTTTATATGCCGTGAATATATTGTCGAATTTATTGGTACTTTTGTATTAGTTTTTGCGGGGACAGGTGCGGTAATGGTGAACCAAATCAGTCTGGGTGCAGTGACACATCTAGGTATTAGCTTTATCTTTGGGGCAGTGGTGGCGGCATTAATCTATACGATCGGTCATATTAGCGGCGCACATTTGAATCCTGCGGTGACATTGGCTTTTTGGTGTGGTGGATTGTTTCGTCGCCGTCACGTTTTGCCTTATATTGCGGCTCAGGTAATGGGGGCGATCGCAGCGTCTGGTTTGCTTTTACTATCCTTTGGCCCAGTTGCAAATCTTGGGGCAACATTGCCATTAAACAATAATTGGATACAATCGCTAATTTTAGAAACAGCATTGACATTTATATTGATGTTTGTGGTTTTGGGTGCAGCGGTTGACCCTCGATCGAGACGTGAGTTTGGTGGATTAGCGATCGGGTTAACGGTCGGTGTTGAAGCGGCTTGTATGGGTCCAATTACGGGCGCAAGCATGAATCCGGCTCGATCGTTTGGTCCCGCATTCATGAGTGGAATCTGGCAACACCACTGGATTTATTGGGTGGCTCCGATCGTTGGGGCGCAATTGGCAGTTTGGGTTTACCGAGCATTAACGAACAATTTTGCTGATTTTAAAAACTAGAACTTTCAGGAGAAAGAGTATGAAACGTGTGATGTTTGTTTGTAAAAAGAATTCAGCCCGATCGCAGATGGCAGAAGGATTTGCAAAGACTTTAGGGGCTGACAAGATTGAAGTGACAAGTTCGGGACTAGAAAAAAGTTCAGTGCGGCCAGAGGCGATCGTTACTATGCGTGATGCGGGAATTGACATTAATAATCAAACATCAAATGCACTTAGTGAATTCAAAGCTGAAAATTTTGATGTGGTGATTTCGCTCTGTGGATGTGGTGTAAACTTGCCTAATGAATGGGTCGCGCGCGAAGTTTTTGAAGATTGGCAACTTGATGATCCAGCAGAACAACCAGAAATTTTTCCAAGAGTTCGTGATCAAGTAAAGTCACGAGTTCAAACTCTTATCGAATCCTTAATCTAAATTCACCATTCTAAATTTCCATGCATCCTCCTCGTATTCTATTTCTCTATGGTTCCCTACGCGATCGTTCCTACAGTAGGCTTTTGGCTGAAGAAGCAGCTCGAATTATCACGAGTTTTGGGGCGGAAGCGAAGTTCTTTGATCCGCGTGATTTGCCATTACATGGAAGTGTTCCTGATACTCATCCAAGGGTGCAGGAATTAAGAGCCTTAAGTGAATGGTCTGAAGGACAAGTGTGGTCAAGTCCCGAAATGCATGGGCAAATCAGTGGCATTATAAAAACGCAAATTGATTGGATTCCGCTAGAAATCGGCGCTGTTCGTCCAACTCAAGGCCGGACATTGGCAGTAATGCAGGTCTCTGGTGGATCTCAATCATTCAATGCAGTGAATACATTACGAATATTAGGCCGTTGGATGCGAATGTTTACGATTCCCAATCAGTCATCGGTGGCAAAAGCCTATGAGGAGTTCAATGAAGATGGCACAATGCGCGATTCGGCTTATCGCGATCGGGTCATTGACGTAATGGAAGAACTATACAAATTCACAATGCTATTACGTGATCAATCTGATTATCTAACCGATCGCTACAGTGAACGTAAGAAATCTGGCGATCGATCGGATTTGGCGACGATCGGTAAAGTAATGAACGATCACGCAATTGAATCAATCAACCATTGATAATTAAATTTATGAAATATTACTCTATGCGAGCCTACGTCCACGCTCTATAATAACGCCCATAAGAAAACCCCCTAACGGTAGTCCATCAGAGGGTTCAAAGGAGTCTTCTAAACTATGAAACCTAAATCAATATCATATATAAAGATGATACTATCCTAAACCATGTTCTAAAAGAAGCCTGCTAATAAGATTGTCGTAAATGCAGTGAAGATCACTAACGACAGAATCAAAATATGACTAACAGTTTCATCGTGCTTAAGCATTCTATGGGGATAATCCATAAACTTTCCTCGGGATTCGCATCTACTGTTAGTCTAATATTTTCGATCGGTCTTATCCCAATTCGTAATCTATCGTTGCGATCGTTGGAGTAAGCTCACACACACATAGATTACGGTTCATTCCATTGCATGACCTATTCTGTTTTATTGAAGAATGTCACATAAAACCAGCAAATCCCTTCAAACAACACCCGTTTAAATCCTTCGCTCTGCGTCCACCATCTGTTTTCGACATACTCTTCTGATGGTACCGAAATAACCCCTAGTTCAAGTTGCGTTCCGATCGGCTTTTTAAATGCTT
>JAYUEU010000308.1:0-5865 GCA_043739065.1 Synechococcales cyanobacterium
GGGCTTTTAGTGATTAGCTTGAGAACTCAATTTTGCGTCGATCGTGATGCCAATTTTGGTCATCATACCAATAGATAAAAGTAGGATAAATTATCATACTGCTTTAGCGAATTCTTCAATTGTACGGTTGAACTCGGAGAAAGACTTCTAAAAAATATTCAAAGAACATCTATAAACTCCGAAATGATTTCATACGAGCAATTGCCCCGATCGATTTCGTAACGCGCTGGCCGTTTTGCTCCAGCACAACTGTCGGTTGTCCCGCTTGGCCAAGCCGAATCTCTCGCACAATAACGCGCCCGCCCGACAACGTATCTCCCGAATTCACATAACGCGCCGTGTTTTCTTCCGGTGCTCTAATAATAGCCATCACCCGATCGCCCGCTTGGACAATACCCGTAATTTCAACTCCATCGGCTAAAGCAGTTAGAGAAGACGGTTCAACGAAGGTCGGTGCAGCAGGATTATTCTCAATCGGTGCTCTGGAAATAGCGGGGAGTGGTGGTGGATTTTTGCTGATTTGAATCGGAGGAATAAAGCGTAGGGGAATCGCACTAGAAATGGGTCGAAGCGGAGTCTTTTGGGATTTGGCCGCGATTTTTACAATTTTTGCAGTTGGAACGATCGGTTTCTTCCAAATTGGAGTCGTAGGTTTCTCAAGTTGTGGCTTTGAAAATTGCACTAATCCTGTTAATGTTTCTCCCTGTGGCACCAGCGTAGCGAATGGATCTGGGCTACTGATGTGGGTAGAAGAGCGCGGCTGACTACTTTGCATTAAGACTTTAACTGGAACCGTCGCCATGGGCAAAGAATTTTTGTCGGACTTAGGCGCAGTGGCGATGAGGGGTTGAGAGAAATTCTGAGAGGTCGGATTGCTGAACGCATTTTCTGCTGCCGAACTCGGGGACGCAGGCAATCGGGCCTGCTGCGAGCGACATCCCACAACTCCAACTAATGCCAATCCGATCGCGCTTGAAACGATAATACACTTCATATTAAATCTAGTTTCTTTAGAATCTGCTCATACTGCCACTAATATACTTCTGTCTAGCGAGAACGCAATTTTTTTGAATCCTATGCTTGATTTTTCTGCAAGTCCAATCGATCTACAACTACTCACCCAGTTACACGATCGTCACCAAACTTGCCGATCGGGAGCTATTGCAAGCTATATTCCTGAACTTGCCAAAATGAATCCAGATGCTTTTAGTATTTCTGTAGCAAGCGTGGATGGAAATGTGTTGAGTGTCGGCGACGATCGGCAACTGTTTACCATTCAATCCATTTCCAAAGTTTTTACCTACGGTATGGCACTTGAAGACAGAGGTCGAGATACGTTGCTCTCTAAAGTTGGCGTAGAACCCACGGGTGATCTGTTCAATTCTATTATCCGCCTCGATGAAAATTCAAAGCGCCCAGATAATCCTATGGTGAATGCAGGGGCGATCGCCACCACTAATCTAATTCAAGGTCAGACGCCCACCAATAGGCTCAATCGAGTTTTGCAAGCTTTTAAAGCTTATGCGGGGCGTGATCTGTATGTGGATTCATCGGTTTTTATGTCAGAACGTACCACGGGCCATCGAAATCGGGCGTTGGCGCATCTCATGCGACATTTTGAAATGATGGACGATCGGATTGACGAGACCTTGGATTTATATTTTCAGCAATGTGCGCTGTTGGTGGATTGTAGAGATTTAGCATTGATGGCTGCGACCTTGGCAAACAATGGGGTTAATCCTCGATCGGGCGATCGGGCGATTAAATCAGAATATGTTCGGGATTTGCTCAGTGTGATGTACACCTGCGGCATGTATAACTTTGCGGGAGAATGGGTTTATCGGGTTGGGCTTCCGGCGAAGAGTGGGGTTTCGGGTGGAATCATTGCTGTTGTCCCCGGCAAAATGGGGATTGCAGTCTTTTCCCCGCCTTTGGATGTTCACGGCAGCAGCGTTCGCGGTGTCAAAGTTTGCGAAGACCTATCAAATATTTGTAAGTTGCATTTATTCGATCGGTTTTAGGTTTAGCTTTCACCACCGCTAGGGTAAGGAGTGTACGAGTAAAACTAGACTAAGATTTTAGGCGTTGCTGATTCACGGTATGAGAACTAGATTTTTAGAACGATTTTCCGGTACTTAGAGAGATTTCTTCATACCTTAAATCTGCAACACCAGATTTTAATCCTAGGATGGAATCGATGAGATTTAGTCGGCTACAGACCATCGATCCATTAACAAAATCTTTTACGGTAAATTCGCATCAATAAACGCTTCTAGCTTTACCTTTGAAACCGCGCCTTCACTTTCGGCTTTCAAAACACCGTCTTCAAAAATTCGGAAGGCTGGAACGCCCTCAATTTTCCACTGCGCCACTGTTAAAGGATTTGGATCGATTTCCATTTTGATCACCTTCAACCGATCGCCATAATTTTCAGCGATCGTCGCCACAACAGATGCCATAAGACGACAAGGACCACACCATGCAGCCCAAAAATAAACAAGAACAGGCTGATCCGCACGAATAACTTCGGTCTCGAATTCGGAATCGGAGATGACTTTAAGGGTACTCATGTCAGCCAAGAATTAAATGAATTAAATCATTATGTATTCTAGAGCAATCCGGTCTCAGGTTGACGATAACCGTGCCGTCTCCACCACAATTCCCAAGGGCGCATCGGTCTTAATCGCTGCCGAACTCAAATGCGTCGCCGTCGCCCGGTATCCCAACTTAATCAACGCCTCAATCAACCGATCGCGCTTTGGAATATCCATTTTGCCCCTCCGACCCACTTCGCCCAGCGGATAATGATAGGGCGGCAAATCACTTTCATCTCGAAAAATCTTCAATAATGGAATTTGTGAACTCAAGTCCAGATCATCCGCCCGATCGATCATGGCTTGAACATAATTCCGATCGTGCAAAACGCCCGTCCACAATGGACCCGCCAGCGTCATTGCCACAGGTTTGTCGTCATAGTGCGGGCAACTTGTGCGGCTTAAATATCGCCAATTGGGTACCGCATAATCGCCACATTGAGGACAATACCCAACAAATCCGTAGTTTTTCTCTAAATTTGGAGTTTGGTGCGTGACCCGAACCATAACGCGATAAATTTGACCGGAGTATAAGGAAAAAATAGGCATGACCGTAAATCCCTGCATCGCCGCCTGCTGAGCCAAACTGCCAATCAACATTCGCAACGCATGTTCCTGAACACAAGGGTGAGCGCGGGTATAGGTGCCATAAAGTCGCAAACTATCCTGCGGGAAGTGGCCCGAAATCGTCCGTCCATCTGTACTCGTGAGATAGATTAATCCTCCATCACACACGGCTTGTAAGCAAGACGCCAAAAGCGCGCCGGGATTGCCAAAGGAATCAATATCAAGCAAATCGTAATAGTCTCGATCGATCGCACAGCGCCAAAAAATCTGATTGGCTGCGAGCTGGGTAATGCGAACTTGATGAGGGTCTAATGCCTTCAAATTTTGGGTTAAAATCTCATGAATCTCCGGGTCTGCATCATTGGCCCAAACCAAATCAGCCCCAGCTTCTAATCCATAACGCAACGATCGCAGCCCGCACCCAGTCATCGTATCAAGAACCCGTAATCGTCCAATTTTCGATCGATAGACCGCCGCCGCCAAAATGCCCAAATCTCGCGAAGTCTGACTATGGGGCCGATAAAACGCGCTGCCCCTTACGAATGTCGCTTTCCCTTCGGTTAGATTCACGTCTAAAGTCACAATTCACCCGTCATACATTCACCATTCCCGCGATCGTCAGTATCATAGACGCAAGATAGAATTGCACCAAAAATTGCACAAGAGGATGGACGCTGGCATGTACGGGATGAACCTAAAATCGATCGCTTACCGTACTGTCTATCAAAGACTCGCCAAGATTACGATCTCATCCGCAATCTTATTCACGGCAACCGCAACCTACGCGATCCCACTCCCTGAAAAATCCCCACGTTTCCCCAATGATCCTGTCCCAACCTATCCCGGTAAAGCACCTCCGCCCGTCGGAATTCCGCTACCCGGCCAGCAGCAACCCCAAGAACGCGACGATCGGGTTTCAACTATTCTTCAGGACTACAGTGGAAATTTGTGGGTTGGGACATGGCAAGGAATAACACAACTAGACCCCAATACCGGAAAAATTCTAGCCCGAGTGCCCATTCCCAATCCCCTAACCGGAGCCTTAGCCCAAGATAAAGTCGGTCGGATTTGGGTCGGCACCTACGAAGGCATCGTTCGCATCGATCCCAAAACAAAAAAAGTCACGGCGCAAAACTTTTCCCTCCCCTCAAACCGAATTCTCTCCCTTGCCCTTGACACGCGCGGTTATCTCTGGGTTGGCACCGATAAAGGCGTTGCGATGGTTAGCCCCGACCAAGGTTTGTTGATGACGACGATTCAAGATTTGCCCGGAGTTAGTGCTAATGCATTGACGATCGATAACAATGGCAACCTTTGGATTGGTACTTTAGAAGGCGTGGTACAGGTGAATACTGCTTCGGGATATTTGATGAATGTCCTAGAGAAAGTTCCCGGCGGATCCGTCCAAGCATTGGCAACAGATAACCATGGTTCGGTTTGGGCGGGGACTCCCGGCGGACTTCATGAAATTAAAACGGATACAGGACGCGTGGCTCGTACGGTGAAATCTCTTGAAGGTCAGGATGTTTTGTCGTTCAAATTCGATCGATTCGGCAGCGCTTGGGTTGGAACGGATCAGGGTTTAGTGCGGTTGAATCCCTACAATGGTTCCATAGTGGGTCAAATTGCCGGGTTGCCCAGCAGTCGCGTGTTGGCATTATCAGCAGATACAGGAAATAAGCTGTGGGTCGGCACCACCGAAGGCTTGGCTTGGGTCAGTATGAGTGATTATCGCAGCCGAATTTATCGCAATCTCGATCGTTAACGCGTAATAATTAGAAGGTTTGAGAGGTCTTCCTATGGCGGTTATGCTTCAACACTTTCGACAATGGAAGCAACAACAGCGACGAATCACGGCACTGACCGCCTGGGATTTTGCCATAGCCGAAGTTCTCGACCAGGCACAGATAGATTTGATTTTGGTGGGAGATTCTTTAGCCATGACGGTTTTGGGCCATGCCACCACATTGCCCGTGACGTTAGAGGAAATGATTCATCACACCAAAGCGGTAAGGCGCGGTATTAAAAATGCATTTCTGGTGATGGATTTGCCATTTTTGACCTATCAAGAAAGCCCTCAACAAGCAATGCGATCGGCGGGATTGGCTCTGAAAGAGGGCGGTGCTAATGCGGTCAAACTTGAAGGCGGCTATCCTGAAATGGTGACGACGATCGGCCATTTAGTCCAAGCGGGCATTCCGGTCATGGGTCACATCGGCCTAACGCCGCAATCTGTCAATCAACTTGGGTTTAAACAACAAGGAAAAACTGAAGAGGCTCAGACTAAAATTCTCAAGGAAGCGATCGCCCTAGAGAAGGCTGGAGTCTTTGCAATAGTGCTTGAACATATTCCCGCAGATCTAGCTCAAACCATTACCCAAAAAATCTCTATTCCCACGATCGGTATTGGGGCAGGACCTCATTGTGATGGCCAAGTCCTTGTTACCAGCGATCTCTTAGGCATGGGAAGCTGGAGTCCTCCCTTCTCCAAAGCCTACGCAAACCTGCGTGAAACCATGCGCGAGGCATTTGAAACCTATTGTAAAGAAGTCCGATCGGGTGAATTTCCTGAATAATCGCCTACACTAACAAACGAAGCAGAGTCAGCGAAGGCAGTTGCGGAAGGTGCTTGCATCTTCTGAGGAAAGTCCGGGCACCCCAAAAACCAAACTTGCTGGGTAACGCCCAGTGCGAGCGATCGTGA
>JAYUEU010000309.1:0-11280 GCA_043739065.1 Synechococcales cyanobacterium
TTGGAGGTTAAACCACGATTGGCAAGACGGTTTGGATCAATCCATAGACGCATCGAATACCGACGTTCACCAAAAATTCGCACATCGCCAACACCATTCAAGCGTTTCAGTGCGTCAGTTAGATACAAGTCGGCATAGTTACTTAAAAATAAGTTGCTATATTCTTTGTTGTCAGCAAATAAACCGATCGCCAATAAGATACTTGTAGATTGCTTATTAACTCTTACCCCAGTTTGCTGTACGATTTGCGGTAGCTGCGGGATGGCAACTGTTACACGGTTTTGTACATCGACAGCGGCAAGATCTTTGTTGCGCGACGAGTCAAACGTAACAGTAATCGAACTTGTGCCATCGTTACTACTACTAGAGTTCATGTATTTCATGCCCTCAACGCCGTTGATTTGCCGCTCCAGGATAGTGGTAACAGCATTTTCAACAACTTCAGCACTTGCGCCGGAGTAGTTAGCCGTGACGCTAATTTGAGTAGGGCTAATATCGGGATATTGGGCAATTGGCAAGGTAGGAATGGCGATCGCTCCCACTAGCAAAATAATTATCGCTAAAACTGTCGCAAAAACTGGTCGCTTAATAAAGAAGTCAGCAAACATAATCTGTTTGGGGTTTGGGGATAGGGTTAAATTAAGGACTACTGGTTGGTTGTGCTTGTGGGATAATGGGGACACCATCGTTAAGATTCAGTAGCCCTGAAACCACGATTTTTTCTCCCGGTTTTAAGCCTGAAATAACTTGATAATTATTGCCTTTAATATCGCCTAGTTTCACGAGTTTTTGTTTGGCAAAGAGTGCTGGATCTGCTTTTGAATCTGCTTGAGGTTGAGCAACAAAAACAAAATTTTCGCCTGCAATACGAGATACTGCAATTACAGGAATTGAAACGCCTTGATTTTTTTTCCAAACCACTCTTGCCCTTACCCGTTGTCCATCTCTCAGCTTACCTTCACTGTTAGGAAAACTGGCTTTTGCCAAAACTTGTTGGTCTTGATTGACTTGGGGTGAAATAAAGCTGATTTGACCTGTACTAATAACCGTTTCATTATTTTGGTTAAGCAGTTGAACAGGAAGTCCTAAACGTAATTGATTAGCTTTATCGGCAGAAATGCTAATGCTTAACTCTAGGTTTTGATTTTGAATAATATTAGTTAAAATGTCTGATGTTTTAACATAATCTCCTACTTTTACGGCCACATTTCCAACGATTCCAGTAATGGGAGCAACAACTCTTGTCTCTCTTAAATCCTCTTGACTACTGGCTACGGTAGACTGGGCTTGTTCTAATTGGGCATTTTGTTGCTCTGCGGTAGCACGGGCCGCGCTGATTTTTTCGTCAGTGGCATTGAGTGCTGCACGAGCCGCATCACGATCGCGCCGTACCTGGTCTAGTTGTTGCTTAGGTAATGCTCCTTGTGCGACAAGACTAGCGATTCGTTTAAATTGCTCCTCTTGCAAATTAACGTTCGCCTCATCACTAACTCTTTGTGCCCCGACTGCTCTAATTTGCGCTACGGCATTATCACGAGACGCGATCGCCGCATTGACACTAGCAACAGCGCCACCCACTGCTGCCTGACTTTTTTCTGGCCGTAGTTGTAAAATTGGTGTCCCCGCTGAGACCGCACTGCCAGATGAGACAAATATTTCGTCAACTCTACCTTCAGTTGCGGGTCGTAAGTCTACGCGGTTTTCAGCTTGCAGATTACCTAACTGTTCAGTAGTGTCTAAAAGCGTCGTTTGTTCTACAGTTTGTAATTTTACAGCAACTCCCGGCGGTTTCTTGGCACCAGGGGGCGCACTAGAACTACAGGCAGTAACTAGCAGTAATACTACAAAGACGGGACTTAGGGATTTTTTTGTAATCAATGCACCAATTTCAGACATCTCTAAGATTACCTAGGCTAGTGTTTGAGCGACTATTCAACTAAATGTCTTAAAAAGCCAAGCGTTTTCTAAGAGTTACATAGATCAGACGATTTATATAGCGGTACTATATCAGGCTGATATACATTTATACCAGCCTGATATACATTTAAGTTAAATGCTGGAACTCGCAACTTTAGGTTTACTTTTAAGAGAACCTTTACACGGCTACCGATTAAAGCAGCAGCTAGAGTTATTTATGGGCTGCTGTATCAGCATCAACTATGGTGCGATTTATCCGTTATTGAAGCGTCTTGAGGATCGAGGGTATATTGCTACATTAAGCGCTGACTCAATCGATCCCCATACTCGCAAAACCTACTGCCTAACAAAACAAGGGCGAGAACATTGGCATAAGGAAATGTTAGAACATCCTCAAGAAAGCTGGGTCAACAGTCGATCGCGTTTTACAATCAAGTTTTTCTTTTTCAGCAATTTAGAACTCTGCGAACGAGTCCTATTATTAGAACATCGCTTAAAGGTTTGTCATGAGCGGAAAGCAGCTTTTGAGATTGAAATCATCCCCTTGAATAACCTCTATGCATCTTCTGCTTGGGATAGGTCTTTAGATATTTTGACTTCAGAAATTCAGTGGTTAGGTGAGCAGTTAGCAAAAGAAACAGTATTTAATAATTTAGAAGCCTAAGCTTTTCTGACCATACCGTAAGAGTTCGTTGAAAAATTTGCAGATGACAGACCCGATCCCCCTAACTAAGATCCCCCTAACTAAAAGGGGACCAAAAAATAAGACGAACCTGAATTCAATTCAAAGTCCGTCTTGATTAAAGGGATATTGGGCGATCGGGGCTTTCAGTACAAACGAAAGGACTTTCAAAAAATCTCTAAGCGTTCAATACTTGAATCACTAGGCTATCCTTGGGTAAACTCGACTTAGAAATATCAACCGTGCTGCCAGACTTGCGGACTGATACACCGCTCATCACACTAATAAATGCATCCAAATTATTGAGTTCGCACTCGCCCTGCGCGGCACCAGTTTTGTACTGCATTGGAATCACTAGTTTTGGATTCAATACTTTAATCGCAGCCTTCGCTTCCTCTGCGTTATAAGCCTTAGGCCCACCGCCAACGGAAATAAACACGACATCGGGGCTACCCATCAAAATCTTTTGCTCTAGGGTAATTGCCGCCGCCGCACCGCCCAAATGGAGCATTGTCACGCCGCCCTGAGTCCAGCGCCAGGCTACATTTGTTCCAAAGCGTCTTCCACCATTCCGATCGTGATCGATTGCAATTCCTTGGAACTTAATCCCCTTCACATCATAGGCACCCGCTTCGTAGAGCAACTGAGGATTTCCTGGAACCACGTCCACAGCCCCTTCATCCAGAAGCTGACTGCTAATGAGCACTAAATCCGTCGAAACCTTGGGAGCTGGATAGCCTGCTGTACAACCCATCGGTTTGAACGGATTCACTAAAATACGTTGGCCGCTCCCGGTTAGTAAAAAGCTCATATGCCCCATCGATCGCACAGAAACCCCACCCGACTGAAGCGCTGTTTGTCCCAACGATCGTTCTGCCGTCAAACTGGTGCATAGCCCCGCTGCCGCACTCATTCCCATATATCCCAATAGCTGCCTACGTTTCATAAACTAGTTTCCTCATCACACACATTAAATTTAGACTTACAGGCCAGTTCGTTTTACAAGCCCGTTAGATTTACAGGCTGTTTTATGAATCGCAGATTGCGAAAAAAGGCAGCAGATTGACCACCTGACAGATTACCGCACTTTATATGGCGAATCATAATATCGTGAGTCACAATTTTGACACCGCACCCAGAATCTATACTCGTCAGCCATGACTTATCCGCTATGACCTGTCGCATCCCGCAAAAAGTTCCGCAGCAATTGTTTTCCAGATTTTGTTAGCACGCTTTCTGGGTGAAACTGAACGCCCTGAAGGTTGGGATAGTCTCGATGTCGCAGTCCCATAATCAAGTCATCGACCCAAGCTGTAATTTCCAATACTTCCGGACAGCTCGATCGATCGACAATCAAACTGTGATAGCGCGTTGCGATCGTCGGATTTTCGAGTTCAGCAAAAACCCCCACATTGTTATGAGACACCGCCGATACTTTGCCATGCATTAGTTCTGGGGCACAAATTACTTGCCCGCCATAAACCTGGCCAATACTCTGATGGCCCAGACAAACTCCCAACAGCGGAATCGTTGGGCCAAATTTCTCAATCACGCTCAGCGAAATCCCCGCATCATTGGGTGTTCCTGGACCTGGAGAAATCACGATCGCATCGGGGGCCAACTCACCAATTTGGTCCAGTGTGATCTCATCATTACGGACCACTTGAATATCTTGAGCGATCGGAAATTCGCTGCCCAACTCTCCCAAATATTGCACCAAGTTGTAGGTGAAACTATCGTAGTTATCAATAACCAAGATCATAGAATCGCTTTTCCCATCAAGACCAGTGGTGAAATCATACTACGTGGTCTTTAGGCTGGATTTCTAAACTACTAGGTGTCAAAGAAGATCTGTTAAAAATTAGCTATTAAAAGCGAGTTGCTAAATAAATTTTCGTGACATCAACGCCACAACAACGATCCATAGCTTGGGTAAAATCAGCATAGAGCCGACCAACAATGCTGCGATCGCTGCCACCAAGACCGCTGCTGCCGCACAATCTTTGGCAATCTTAGCTAAATCGTGATAGGTCTGCTTCACCGTCAGATCCACCACCGCCTCAAGTGCCGTATTCAACAGCTCCATCGACAGCACCGCTCCACAGGTCAATCCAATCACCGCTAGCTCAACCATGGTTAGATGCAACAGCATTCCCAACGCAATAGACGTGAGTCCAAGCATTGTATGAATGCGGAAATTTCGTTGAGTCTGGAAGGCGTAGGTTAACCCCATGCCTGCATACCGAAAACTACTCCACAACGTGGGAGCTACTTGCCATGCTGAATCGCGTTTAAATTGCGTTTTGGGGTCAGTTTTCAAATCAGAACGTTTGGATTGAGTGGATAAATCTTGCGACATGGGAATTCATACAGAATAAACGTTAAAGGCAGTTAGACCTTGCACCGAAGTGGGGAACCGAAGATAGGACTAGTATTCCACCTGGATCGCAACTCCGATCGCTTGAAGCAAATCGCGCTGCTGATTTAACATTTCCAATAAACTTGGTTCATCCGGATGATCCCAGCCGAGTAAATGCAGAAGTCCATGGGATGCCAACCACGTCAGCTCGGTTTCAATAGAATGCCCCTGATTATCCGCTTGTCTTGCTGCGGTTTCAACAGAAATGACGATATCGCCCAAATACAGAGGCTCTTCAACAGGTAAGTCATAGTGACAGTCTACTTCTAGCGCTGCAAAGGACAACACATCTGTCGGCTGATCTTTATTACGATACTCACAGTTGAGGGTCTGGACTTCTTCATCGTCCGTCAGCCTCACAGTCATTTCATACAAATCATTGGGATGTAATGGCTCTCCTTCAGCATTGGCTGGATCCAACTCTTTAATCCACGCCGTAATCCAATCCTGCCAGGGTTGCGGGTAGTTATCGGCAAATTTTCCTTGGACACTAACATCTACTTGCATTCCAGTGATCCTGATGGGTGATAAAGCCTAGCCTGATGAAAATGGTGGCGAGGGTGATTTAACGAGTGATGTAGGCAAGCCCCACCAGTACTCCCAAGAGACCGACGATCGTCAGTCCAAAATGAAATAATGATTTTCCGCCCTTACGAACCATATTACGCATGGCAAGCTTGACAAATGTTGGCTCTTTTTCAGGATCGCTTGGTTTAGATATTGGCGCAGAGTCTTTTGGAGCAAAGTTTTCGATCGGAGTAGAACGATCGGTCTCAGGATCCACATCACGATCGGCAAGGTTGTCAGGAGAAGAGGTCATGGCTGGCTGGGTTGAAGTGACAAATTACAAAATTCTTAGACGCTAATTTTACGTCCGATCGTTGATCACAATCCATCAGGGTAGTGAATTCATTATTTTGTTTATTTAAAGAGTTATGCTGATTTTCCTATAATTTTATTAAAATCAGTCAGATATTCAAAACCAGATCCTTAAATCAATGAATTCTGACTTCAGAAATCGTTACAGTTCTCTAACAGTACGGAAATCCTGAATAAAGCTGTAGTTTGTACCTCTATCGCACTTGCTGTCAAATACTCTTCAATGAAGCTCATGCCAGAATTATTAATGAATACCAGAATGGAGATTAACTATGATGAATATGACTAAACCTGATTGGCGAATTGATTGGCGCAAGGGCGTTATGGCTCTTGTATTGTGCATTACCTTAGCGATCTCCGGCTGTCAGGCCCAAGCACCATCGCAATTTGATCAAGTCCAAAAAGATAGTACTGCTCGTAATGCTACGCCTGCTGTTGCAAAAAATGCGACCAAGGGCGGTGAATTTAATAAGTTTTTCCCTAAGGGGCAAGACGGCTATGAGCGCGTTTACACTCAAGAGAAAAAAGGATTTGCGGAAGCTAAGCTAAAAAAAGATGGTAAGGAATTGGCTATGCTAGCCGTAACTGACACCAGAAGTCTTCCCGCTGCGGCTGCCAAGTTTGCTAATGCAAAGGCCACGATCGCGGGCTATCCATCCGTAGACTTGGGTACAACGCAAACCAGCGTATTAGTTAACGATCGCTATCAAGTCAAGGTCATTTCCAAAGCGCCTAGTTTTGACAAAGATGCTCGGGCGAAATGGATTCAAAAATTTGACCTGAATGGACTCTCAAAACTGAAATAACAAGCCTTCAGTTTTAGAACTATTCAAAGTCTTTGCAACCCCAGTTTTTACATTTTAGGAATTTTGAACGATGAGTAAGTCTATTTTTGAATTGGTTGATCAACTGCCCACTGGCGGCACGACGGTTATGGCATTAAATGCGCTAGATTTCGTGATTCCGGGCCAATGGCAGAACCTCACGGGATTCACCAACACTATTCGGGCTGTGACGGGCGAAAGTGACGAGGCGATGATTCAGGCGATCGGCGAACGGGCTGTCTACCTTTACAATGATGAAGGCGAAGGCTACCAACGGGCCATGTGGCTCTACGAGACGGTAGACAATGCAGCAGGTGCATTAGGCATGGCAGCAATGGCCAACAAAATTGGTCAAGATGTCTCTTTTCTCGGCTTTCTGGGCAATTTGACCCCAAAACCTGAGAAGGTTCAAAGTATTGATCTCACCGTCAAGTTGGTCGTTGAGTTGCTTGCCTATTGCCAAATCAATGGACTTCCTGGCGATAGTGTAGGAGACTTTTTGGCGGCGTTGGGTGACTATGGCGGAGAATCGTTGATGCGGATGGTTGCATTGATTTGCTTTGATGGCCTAATTCCCTTGGGACCAGGATTCATTGATAAGGGGTTAGGGACATTGAATAATATGACCCCGAATGATTTAGAAAAAAATGACACATTCAAAAGTGTCAGTACTCTCATTCCTGGTAATAGCAGCGGTGACAAACTAGGTTTTATTGGCCAGAGCTTTGATTCTGTACGCGGTTGGATGACGGGTTTTGTGGATGAAAAGGGTCTAACTCAACAAAATACGTTAGACAATCTTCAGAAGTTCGTGAAAATTTCTGAAGATAAATTGGACTATGTCGGTGCGTTCTTGGATATATCGGTGAAATACTATACCCATACTGGAACTCAGACCCTGGCACGACGCTTAATTGAGCGGGCAGTGGCTGAGTTGTAACTACAAATCTGACTAAAAGGGTGTTTGAAAAGCTATAGGTTGTGACGATTGAGATGCGATCTCCCTAGCCCCCTTAATTCCCTAGCCCCCTTAATAAAGAGGGAACTAGAATTTAACTCTTAGCCCTCCTTAAGAAGGGGATCTAGAGGGATCGGTTTTTTTGATACCAACGAAAAGACTTTTCAAACATCCTTTCAACAAAAGAGGCGATGATCGCAGTTAACGATCGTCGCCTCTTTCGTGAACATTAGATTTAGATAACGACCATCTAAATCGCTTCGACGTTCTTTTCTCCAGTACGAATCCGGATCACGTTATCAACAGGAGAAACAAAAATTTTCCCATCTCCAATTTCACCTGTGCGGGCGGCAGTGACAATTTTGTCCACAACCATATCGACTTGTTCATCTTCGACCACGATGTCAATTTTCAGCTTTTGCAGAAATTCAACTGTGTATTCGGAGCCACGATAACGCTCGGTCTGACCTTTTTGGCGACCGAAACCTCGCACTTCGGAAACCGTCATTCCGACCACACCTGCATTCACAAGGGCGATTTTGACTTCATCCAACTTAAAAGGGCGGATGATTGCTTCAACCTTTTTCAAAATCCGACTCTCCTTATGCAAACATTATTAATTTATTCATCCCTAATAATGCACTAGTTTTAGGCCAAACCTTGTTGCTTTAAGAAATAATACTGTAAAGCGCTAAAACGGACCTTCAAAAAGCGATCGTTAGAAATTAATGTCTATAGAGTGTTAGCATCCAGCGCAACATCGATACTGTATCAATGTTTACTTATCTAGCAGATTAATACTTTTAAATCCTCAAGAAATCCCTTGAACGATCGTCATTACTTAGGATTTCTTAGTTTGAATTAGTGCCTTACTATCCTTATTATTTTGAGTGTGACTGCCCCATCAAAGGACGCACAATCAAGAAACCCGCTCCAAAGGCACTCAAAATAATCAGACTAATTACTAGTGCTAGTTTCCAGCCGCGCAGGTCTTTGGTGATGGCACTAGTGTGATGAAATAATCTCTGGGCAAGTGGCTCTTGGGTTCCAGTAATCCAATCTTGTGGGTTATTAGTAGTAGTCGAAAACGGAACCATGGTCGAGGCGGCGATCGGAGTTCGGGCAGGCATTTGAGTCTGACTGAATACGGTTGGCGGCTGTGCTGAGGGTTGGGCAGACGGTGGAACGGCGGGGACTGTAGAACGCTTCAAGCCAGATCGGGGACGCAATGTTTCGGTGCCGTTCGCGGTTGGCTTAGTTGAAAATTCAGAAATTTGGGTGACTTGATGATGGGTGTGCATCACCATTTGGACGAGGCGCTGAAGTTCTTGGCGAAGCTGCTGATTTTCTTGCAGAATCCGTTGATTATTAAGTTGTAAGGTTTCAACTTGGCTAGATTTCTCTCGCAATTCCCCACAAATTTCTCGGTATAGAGAAACCGGGACGGCGGAGATGGGGGGTGAGCTTTCAGCCGAGTTGGGGTTTCGCATAAACGATCGCACTAGACAAGCGTCAGTTGGGTGAAGGATGAAGTCTTCGAGATTTTACTGAATTTTTTGGCAATGGTAAGAGTTTTTTTGAGATGGCTTTAGAATTTTAAGTAAAATTTCAAGACTTTGGCCATCTGGTGAAGGGGGTTTGAGCGAGGGCTGAGTTGTAATAGCGCCGATCGCCTGTGACTTCACGACCAATCCAGTGAGGTTTGGTAAAACTTTGAGCTTCGTGGCTGAGTTCGACTTCGGCAATGACTAGGCCAAGATTTTCGCCAGCAAATTCATCCACTTCCCAAATGAATCCTTCATAAGCAATTTTGCGCCGAGTTTTGTCGATTTGCGGCTGTTTACATACCCTATTCAGCAATTGTTGGGCCGCGACAACTGGAATCTCAAACTCAAATTCCGATCGACTGATTCCTACTGTTTTAGTTTTAATCGTAAAAATTCCCCGATCGCCCGCAATCCTCGATCGGAGCGTATGGCCAGCGTTCGTACTCAGACTTCCAGTGCGACGGGTACAGCCTGAATCTGTGATTATTTTGAGGTCGAAACAAAGTTGTTCCTGCAGAGCAATTGCGTCTTGAATGGGAATAAGGTGTTCGATCGGGACGGAAAGATTGGGCGATCGGATTTCTAGAAAACCACTAGTCCGTCCAGGATCGGTCTGGGTGTGAATTAGAACTTGATGGCCACGATCGCTGTTTATATAGCCTTGGCGATAGGGCACTGGAGTCGCTAGGGTTTTCCAATCGTCGTTAAGGGTAAGGAATTTACGTTCGATTTCGGTAGACATAAGTGATTTTAAGGCTAATTTTATGCAAGTTTTCGATCGGGAGTTGCATCAATAACTAGTCCTCTGCGAGATAAATAGCCCATATTCATTTTAGACAGCTAAAGAACAGTTTCCAGCATTTGATAAGTTGCTTAAAGTCTCAATACTGCCCATGAACTAAAGACTGAATTAGTTAGAACTGTGAGATATGAACCAGTCTAAAGGATTAATTAATGTCAATTGTCGCTATGGAATTGTCTCAAATACTATCAGACCCCGATGACTATTTTGCCGCAGGTCATGTGAAGGTCTATTACAGTCCTAAACAGATTAAATCAGAAGACTTTCGCGGTCCCATTACAGTCCTAAACAGATTAAATCAGAAGACTTTCGCGGTCCCGACCTCTTTATTGTGTTAGGAGCAGAAAAGCAAGAGCGGTGGGTTGAATAGTCTGGGAATAGGACGTTCAGTGTCTTTATATATCCTCATTGAATTGCTATCGGATTCGACTGCGAAGACCGATCGAGATCCTAGCCATGACATTGCACGAGCCTAGAATTACTGGCCATGACAGGACTTAAATAGCGGATTGCCTTGAGTTGTAGCGTGGCAGAGAGACTATACCAGTGGCGTAGTCCTGCCGGGACTTTAAGACAGTCTTGCGGTTGGATAAGAAGTTCAATCGATCCCAAATCAGGATGGGAAAAGCCAAAAATGCATTCCCCAGAAAGAACATAGAGAAATTCATCTTCTGCATGGTACTTAGGACGGCTACCTTCAGCCAAAAGTTTGTAAAGGTGCGGAGAGGAGACATTGAGAGCCAATAACTCGCTGCGAGTACGCGCCCCTACCAAAGAATTCAGAGATGAATGATCTCTCACTAAATGAAGAATTGTCTGCTTTTGAAGCAAGGTCAGAGACTCATTTAATAAAAGTCTTTCGAGCCGTGCATCCTGCTGTGGAGGAAGGGAAGAGGGAGACAACGCCGCTTGGTGAAGTGGAATCTGCATCAGAAAGACATCGAGGGAATTTAGAACCTCATTCAACTGACTGAGACTTGCCGAGGATTCTGATACAAGCGATCGGTCTTCCAGATCAAATCTCCTACTCGCTTCAGAACTTCCCTCACAGGAGAGACCTGTAGATAGAGGGCCAGCTTTCAAGATTACCTGACAATCATCATTGCGCTTTAGTCGTAAAACTGCCATATAGCCAGCCCTCTAATAAACTTACAAACGCTACTGTAGAAAAATCCACTAAAACTCTATCGACTTATCGTAGATTCATTTATTTGTCCAGTCTACAGACCTAAACTAATGCTGTCAAATAAAT
>JAYUEU010000310.1:0-8831 GCA_043739065.1 Synechococcales cyanobacterium
CATCGTCACTTAGGTGGCTCCGTCGTACCCAGAATTCTGTGGCGTTATTTAGAGCGTAATCAGTCTAGTCTGACGGCTCAGTATAAGACTTATGCTAATTTTGAAACGTTTTATACTCGTCCACGAAATACTTTAGAAGAGTATCTTGAGCTTCATAGTTTGGTAGAAAAAGTCCAAACGCCTGAAAGTTTGCCGTATTTTATTTGGCGGCTTTTGCGAGGTGCCTATATTTTCGAAAATCTGGCTTATTTAGAACTCCGATCGACTCCTTATTTGCGCACCGATGAAACGCGTTCTCAAAGCGATCGGATTGAGCAAATGAGTCAAATCATTGAGATTATTGGTCAATCGGCCCGTCAGGTGGAATATCCGATCGTGATGAGCCAAATTGTTTGTCTACATACTAAATTGCCCTATGACGTGAATAAGGCGATCGTAGATTTGGCGATTAATCATCCGGAGTTTGTCTGTGGCATTGACTTAGCAGGGAGCGATCGATTGTATGGCGAGCGGATGCATGAGTTTGTTAAGCTCTACGCCTATGCCCGAAATCATGGGGTGAACACGACCGGACATTTGTATGAAACGGTGAATGGTTGTTATCCTGAATTGCTGCCCTATTTGATGCGGATTGGTCACGGGATTCAAATTCCGATGAAGTATCCTGAATTACTAAAAGATATTGCGGCTAATGGTCAATGTTTGGAAGTATGTCCTTCAACCTATCCAAAAACAGGGACATTGAAAGATATTTCTGAATTGAAGGTTGTGTTCGATCGTTGCTTTGATGCGGGCGTTGATATTGCAATTTGTACGGATAATGCTGGATTGCATAATGTTCGACTGACTCAGGAATATGAGAATCTTTTGACGCTGGATATTATTGGGTTTGAAGAACTCCAAGCTTGTCAAGAATCTGCGTTTCGCCATGGGTTTGCTTGGGGGTATCAAGAGCGTCCAGCCTCTATGCTCAGTCGATTAATGCAATGGGAGGGGAGCGGAGCTGTAGTAAACTAAAACGATCGAAATACCTAAAGGAGCAGCCTCTATGCTAAAACTCCAGACTTTGAAAAATCTAGTGATATTGAATGAGCTTAGCTAAAAATCGTAAAAGCGATCGCTTGGTTTAGAGTGAGGCGATCGCACATCGGTTAGGATCATTTAGTAAATTTTAAAAGACAAAAAACTTTTTCGCAGAATTACAGCAAGGCTAATTTGAAGTTTGCTAATCCCTTTGTGGAGTTTTGTCCAGAGTCAGGCAAGAAGGCGGATTTGATGTTTGTGCAGCACATGATCGCTAGTCTGTAACCTGATGGTTACATGACGACGATTATGCCGGATGAGGTGCTATTTCGCGGTGGAAAAGAGAAGTTAATCAAGAATGATGCGATCGAGGCGATTATTAGTTTGCCTTCGGGGTTGTTTTATGGAACGGGGATTCCTGCCTGTGTGTTGGTGGTGAATAAGAGCAAGCCTGATGAATTGCGAGACAAGATTCTATTTGTGAATGCCGATCGCGAATATACGGAGGGCAAGGCTCAGAATAAGTTGCGGCCTGAAGATGTTGAAAAAATTGATTTTGTATTTACGCACAAAAAGGAATATCCGCAATATAGCCGTTTAGTGAGTAGGCAGGAGATTGCGGAACAGCATGATTACAATCTAAATATTCGCCGCTATATGGACAATACGCCTGAACCTGAAGATGTGATGGCGCACTTGATTGGTGGGATTCCCGATCGCAAAATTGTGAGCCAAGGCGTAGAGTTTGCCAGATTTGGGGTAGAGCCTGAGAGGTTGTTTCAGCCATTGCATGAGGGCTATCGGGCTTTTGAGGCGGCGATCGCGCGTCATGAGTCAGTCGGTAAAGACAGCGGACTAACGAGTTACATTGAACGTTTGAACAATACGTTCAGACCGCGAATCTCGCGATTAGTGCGAAAGACACTATCGTTTTCGAGGAAGTTAGAGAATCCTATTGCAGCCCTTTGGAATTTCATTCATGACTACAATTATCAAATTCGAGTCGAAATGCTGAAAAGCCATCCCCTTGAATTCTCTCCATCCTTTACATAAAGGCACTACCCATCAACCAACCTAAAAATTGCTAGACGATCGCCCCATTGACATCATTAATCATTTCTAAATGCTCTAAAACTTATATCAATCGATTAACCTAAATACAATTCTGATCCGATTTGCAAAAAATCAGCTTCGAGAAATTCATAACCCCCATTATTAAAGTGAATTCTAGAGTTCAGTGGGGAGTTGAGGACAGCGTTGTGTTAGGAGCACTCGAAGCATTTTGGGATCAAACAAAATTGGCAGAAAATGAATGCTATTGACTTCTCGAAAATAGAATAAAATCGGAATGGGTTGCCAGAAAATTTCCCAATGACTCCATTCAGAATAGGGAAAACTGCGAATGACTTTGCCACTGCGATATACATCAAGATTAGTAGCGGTAAATTGCAATCGAAGCAATGCTGATTGAAGCAACAAAAAAAAACCAAACAGTGCAACAATTCCACCAACCCAAATCTGTAATGGGACAATCGCCGCGCCAATTAAGACAACAGCGATCGCTAAGGTATAGCTCGGTGCAAGTTCGATGGTTTCCGCGATCGAGGGAGTTTCAGGAGTCATAGGCCACAAATAAAGAAATCTAAACTGAATCCCTTAATTGTACATCTCTGTCCTGATTCTCCCTGCAACACTCCTAAAATTAGAATCTGAAATTAGTGCATAAAATGACGAACACCCGTCATCACCATCACCAACCCCAATTCATTCGCCGCCGCAATAGATTCCCCATCACGCATACTGCCACCCGGTTGAATCAAAAGCCGAATGCCAGCCGCCGCAGCCGATCGCACACTGTCATCAAACGGGAAGAATCCATCGCTCGCCAACACCGCCCCTTGGATTTTATTTGCGGCTTGCTCGATCGCAATTTTAGCCGAACCCACCCGATTCATTTGCCCCGCACCTACTCCAAGCGTTGTCCGATCTTTTGTGATTACGATCGCATTCGACTTCACATGTTTACAAATTTTCCAGGCAAACAACATTTCCTCAAGTTCAGCCGGAGTGGGTTGTTCAGTCGTCGCCACAGTCCAATCAGCAGAATTGGCAACCCCAGTATCAGCAGCCTGCACCAAGAAACCTCCCGAAATATCCTTAATCACATGCTCAGATCCACCGCTCAAATCTGGCAACACTAAAACACGTAAGTTTTGTTTCTTCGCAAGAATAGCTTTTGCATCGTTATCGCAACCCGGAGCAACAACGCATTCAAGAAATGTTTTAGAGAGTTCAGTAGCCGTTGCAGCATCGATCGGACGATTGAGCGCAACAATTCCACCGAATGCTGAAGTAGAATCTGCATTAAATGCTTTTGTATATGCTTCAACAATACTAGAGGCCATAGCAGAACCACAGGGATTCGTATGCTTTACAATAGTAGCCGTTGGATCGTCATCCATGAATTCAACAATAATTCGACGAGCCGCTTCGAGATCAACCAAATTGTTATAGCTTAATTCCTTACCTTGCAGTTGAGTTGCCGCTGCCCACCCCGTTGCTGTTGCTCCTGTTTGATACCACGCTGCCGTTTGATGCGGGTTTTCGCCATAGCGTAAGGCTTGTAATTTCGTTCCCGATCGGCCAAAGTTCGCGGGCAGTTCAACAGGTGATTCCGCCGAATTTTCTGAAAGTTGCGCAGCTAGATAGATTGAAATTGCAGTGTCATAGGCTGCCGTATGTTGGAACGCGGCCAGCGCCGATTGTTGACGGAAACTCAGGCTGACTGCGCCATTTTGTGCGCGAGATTCATCTAGATACCGATCGTACTGACTCGGATTGGTCAAAATCGTCAAATGGGCATAGTTTTTAGCACTCGCCCGCACCATGGCCGGACCACCAATATCAATCTGCTCGATCGCATCTTCTAAAACAACACCCGGTTTTGAAATCGTTTGTTCAAATGGATAAAGATTAACGACGACCAAATCGATCGCCCGAATACCATTCGCATCCAATTCAGTCAAATGTTCAGGAATATCGCGTCGCGCAAGAATACCACCGTGAATTTTAGGATGAAGCGTCTTGACCCGGCCCCCGAGAATTTCAGGTGAGCCAGTATAGTCCGAGACTTTAGTCACAGGAACACCTGCATCCTTCAGAGTCTTAGCCGTGCCGCCACTACTGATTATGTCAAATCCAAATTCAGTCACGAGCTTCTGTGCAAATTCTACAATTCCAGCTTTATTCGACACGCTGAGAAGGGCTAGACGGGGCATACAGAGTTCCTACGATATTTTCCAAGTTTTATACCGTAACGCATTGGGCGATCGGAATTCTCAACATTGTGGTAAAAACTTGCCCTAAAAAGACAGCGGCCCGAAAAACCGCTCCCCTCTTCCGATAGAATTAGAAACTGCGAAACCCTGGTTACTTCGGATGTCACTGCGATGATTCACGAAATTTTCATGCCTGCTCTTAGTTCCACCATGACTGAGGGGAAAATTACCTCTTGGCTCAAATCCCCTGGCGACAAAATCGAAAAGGGTGAAACCGTCTTAATTGTCGAGTCTGATAAAGCAGACATGGACGTGGAATCATTTAACGAAGGCATCTTGGCCGCGATCGTCGTCCCGGCTGGAGAAACCGCTGATGTTGGGTCTGCACTCGGACTATTGGCCGAAACTGAAGCCGAAGTCGAAGAAGCCAAACAAAAAGCCGCTGCACTTTCTAATGGCGGATCTGCTGCACCTGTTGCCGCTGCCGTTGCGCCACCCTCATTTGACATAACCGTTACCTCTGCTGCAAAACCGTCTGCTGCCGTACCCTCTGGCCGACTCGTCGCATCACCCAGAGCGAAAAAACTCGCAAAAGACTTCGGAATTAGCCTCGAAAGCTTAGTCGGAAGCGGTCCCCACGGTCGGATTGTGGCCGAAGACGTAGAAGCTGCCGCTGGGAAATCCAAAGTACCTGTCGCACCTCTGGCCGTCGCTGCCGTTGCACCCGCTGTCGTTGCACCTGCCACCAAAGCACCCGCTTCTAAAGCACCCGCCGCAATCGCTGTCCCCCCGACTCCTGGCCAAGTGATAAAAATGAACACCATGCAGACCGCCGTGGTCAAAAACATGGTAGTCAGCCTAGATGTCCCGGTTTTCCGAGTCAGCTACACCATCACCACCGAAGCCCTCGACAAGCTCTATCGCCAAGTCAAACCCAAGGGTGTCACCATGAGCGCGCTACTCGCCAAAGCGATCGCCATGACCCTCCAGAAGCATCCATTGCTCTACGCCAGCTACGTCGAAAATGGGATCCACTACAATGGTGACATCAATATTGCCGTCGCAGTCGCCATGCCCGATGGTGGATTAATCACGCCTGTATTGAAAAAAGCCGATCAACAAGATCTCTACAGCCTGTCGAGAAGCTGGAAAGATTTGGTCGATCGTGCCCGCACCAAACAACTCGCACCGGACGAATACAGCAGCGGAACCTTCACCATTTCAAACCTGGGAATGTTTGGTGTGGATAGTTTTGACGCAATTCTGCCGCCCGGTCAAGGCTCGATTATTGCGATCGGAGCTACCCGTCCAACCGTGGTCGCAACGGCTGATGGCATGATGGGAGTCCGTCAACAAATGACCGTCAACATCACCTGCGATCACCGGATTATTTACGGAGCTGATGCCGCGAGCTTCCTGAAAGACCTCGCAAAGCTGATAGAAACTAATGTTCAATCCCTGACACTGTAAGGATTTTATATATTTTCGATAAAGTTCTATCGTTTTTACTTGGGGGGTGTTACCCCTCACCCTAAACGTGGCATAATGTGTTTAGTAGATGCACCCTGATGATAGGGGGAGTTGCGAAAGTGACCCTCCCTTTTTTATTTCTCAAAATTCTTATTGTTTAAAATTCTTCTCATTCCCATTCCAGAGTCGCGTCAGTCGGTTGATATAATGACGCTTCAGAGTTGCAGATTTCGGTAGCTCTAACTGTTAAGAGGGAAATTAGCATGGCAGACTGGCAGATTATTACGGGGGGCGTAACAGCTCCAAAAGGATTTCGGGCGGCTGGCATTACCGCCGGACTCAAGCCCTCAGGTTTACCAGATTTAGCGCTGATTGTGTCCGATGTAGACGCGATCGCTGCAGGAGTCTTTACCACCAGCCATGTACGCGCCGCCTGTGTTGATATTTGTCGCCAAAACTTACAGACTAAACCCTACGCCCGAGCAATTTTGTGTAATGCAGGCCAAGCCAACGCTAGCACTGGAAAACAAGGCTGGGCAGATGCGATCGAAAGCGCCGAAATTTTGGCTAAAGCCCTCAACATTGCACCGGAACTTATTCTGCAAGCCTCCACGGGTGTGATTGGCCAACGGATTCGGATGGAAGCGCTGAGATCCGGCATTCCTAAAGCAGTTGAGGCATTGAGTGAGACGGGTTCCGAAGATGCATCCCGATCGATCGTCACGACAGATCTCGTCACCAAAACGATCGCACTGGAAATGAAAATCGGCGATCGGCCTGTGCGCATTGGCGGCATTGCCAAAGGATCTGGGATGATCCATCCAAATATGGCCACCATGCTGTCATTTGTTACCTGTGACGCTGCGGTCTCGCCCCATCTTTGGCAGGATATGCTGAAGCGCGCCGCCGATAAAAGCTTTAACCAAGTCACCGTCGATGGCGACACCAGCACCAATGACTCGTTGATTGCATTAGCCAATGGTCAGTCCCGCACGCCCGTTATCACTACGATGAATGCAGATGCAGATCGTCTCGAAGCCATGTTGACCGAGGTTTGTCGATATTTGGCCAAATCGATCGCAAGAGATGGGGAAGGCGCAACGTGTTTAATCGAAGTTCAAGTCACGGGAGCACTCAACGATGTCGCCGCCCGACAAATCGCAAAAACCGTCGCCGGATCGTCTCTGACCAAAGCGGCAATCTATGGTCGTGATCCAAATTGGGGCCGCATTGCTGGAGCCGCTGGACGTGCTGGAGTTCCCTTTGATCAGGATCAATTGGACATTTGGCTGGGAGAATATCAATTGCTCAAAAATGGTCAGCCATTAGAGTTCGATCGGGTTGCAGCAAATGCCTACCTGATGGCGCAGGCGGAAGCTAGTGCCCATCCACTCAAGTCCCGGGCGGTCATTAGCTCTGAAAATAGCAACGAGTTACAAGTTCTAGAGGGCAATCTGCCGACGGTATTTGAGCGAGAAACGGCAACGGTGCAGTTTATCAACCATCCGGTGATCATTGCATTGTCCGTCGGCAGCGGCCCTGGAAACGGCACGGCATGGGGCTGCGACTTGAGTTATGACTACGTAAAAATCAATGCTGAATATACAACTTAGAATCATCCACCCAATAATCACGATATAGTTCAAAAGTATTAACCCGATCGTACCCATCATGGCCCGATTTTTGCATATTGCCGACATTCACCTCGGCTTCGATCATTACGACAATAAAGAGCGAACCAAAGACTTTTATCTCGCCCTTAAAGACGTATTGAAGAAACATGCGATCGAGGCCCAAGTGGATTTTGTAGTGATTGCCGGAGATTTATTCGAGCATCGCACCATTCAGCCCGCCATTCTCAATCAAGCCAAAGATTGCTTTTCGATGCTCAAAGATGCGGGCATCACTACAATTGCGATCGAGGGAAACCACGATAATCGACCCTTCGGCACCACCACCAACTGGCTGAAATATCTTTCTGACGACGAACTGGTGATTCTACTTGAACCCGAAGCGATCGATGGCAAAATTGTTTATGAACCCTGGGACACAGAAGACCTTGTAGGCGGTTACATTGATTTACCTTGTGGCGTGCGGGTTATGGGTTCTCAATGGTATGGTTCATCTGCACCAAAAATGATTGAAACCTTGGTGACGGCGATTGAAGCCATACCTAAATTTGACGGTCCCACCGTAATGCTCTTCCACCACGGACTCGAAGGCCAAATCGCACGGTATCAAGGCGCGTTGCGTTACATTGAATTGCTCCCGTTGAAGAAAGCGGGCGTAGATTATTTGGCGCTGGGCCACATTCATAAAAGCTATCAAGAAGAAGGTTGGGTCTTCAATCCCGGCTCACTCGAAGCCAATAGCACTCAAGAAGCTGACTTCGATCGAGGAGCATTTTTGGTCGAAATCAATACAATTAATGACGAAGTTATCATCAACGCCGAACTCAAAACAGACTATCAGCAGCGCCCGATCGTCCGTCTTCAATGCAAAACCACCGGGAATGAAAGCCTAGAAGAAGTAACACTAAAAATCACAGATCTAGTTGAAGGCGCGCTCAAGAGTAAGAAAATTAAACCAGAAGTCCAACCGATCGTCGAACTTCGGATCGAAGGCAGTGTGGGATTCGATCGGCTTGATCTCGACACCAAAACTCTCCAACAAGAACTACAAACTCAAACTAATGCGCTTATTTTTTTACTACGTTACAACGTAGACACCCTCGCCTTTGAAACACCTCTAGGTGAAACCGCCAGCCGACAACATGTTGAACAAGAGATTTTCACAGATCTTCTCGCAGCCCACAACAGCTACAAAAACCGATCGATCGAACTCGCCCAAGGTTTAATTGAACTCAAAGATCTACAATTACAGCACTATCCCGAAGGCGAACTTTACAAATTCGTTGAGACACTATTAGACAAATCTGAACCTAGTTAAACCGTAGATAATAAGTCTTGTAGATAGTTGATGATCTAAGCAATAAGAGAGCTTCATAGAATGTCTCAACAAGCAAAAATTATGAAGGAAAAAGCCCTAACTGCTCTACTT
>JAYUEU010000311.1:0-23606 GCA_043739065.1 Synechococcales cyanobacterium
GTCGCTTGTTGTAGGAGGCGAACGATTTCTGCATTGGTTCGACGACTGCGTTCGAGTTGACCCTCAATTTTGGCCAAGAGTTCCCGAGCTTCAAAAGGCTTGATTAAATAATCATCTGCCCCTATCGAATGCCCTTGGACGCGATCCTCAATCTCCGATCGGCTAGACAAGAAAATAAAGGGCACAAGCTGTCCCGATCGGCTCATCCGAACTCGGCGACAAAATTCAAAACCGTCCATTTCAGGCATCAATATATCAGAGACAATTAGGTCAGCGGGATCCTCTTGAAATATTTTCAACGCCCTTACTCCCGAAGCCGCTGTCTGCACCACAAACCCACGCTTGAGCAAATAGCGCTCTAAGGCAACCCGTAAAGTCGTGTCATCATCCACAATCAAGATTTTCTTCATAATCTGCTACCCAACCCCAAAATAAGTCAATCCGTCAACTGTCTGGTTATTCCTCAGTCTTCCCCTAAAAGGATTGAAAATGGAGACTCCGATCGGGTGAGGGCAATATTTCTGCGAAATTACGGGAAATTCGGCAAAGCAAGGCAAAGTTAGTCGTCATTTCTCCTGAGTTTTTTGTGGGTAGCCTTTTCTCGAATTATAAAGTCTATGTGAAAAGACTTAGACTTAGTGGCGGCGATCGACTAAATGGAACATTCTAGACAGGAGTCAACAGGCAGTTGCACTAGAGTTGCACTAGAAACGGTGTTGGCAGTTGCATAAGCAGTCGAGCATTGATGTAAGTACTATTTGTTCTTATTAAGTTAAAGTTGCGTATTTCACCTTTTTTAGTCAGGATATTTTCTATGTCTCAATCGTCATTCAATCGTGTAAAGTCACTTCCTTCTATAAATCTGCGATCGTTAACCCTAAAAATCAAACCCTCGAATCTGAACTCGAATCTAAAAGTGATGGCTCGATCGATGATGGCCAAACTTGATAATCTATGGAAAGTGTCGCCAAAGGTTTGCAAAAATGTGCGAGTCTGGGCCGAAACTCAACCGCCAACGATCGCTCAAACTCTCTATACGAAAGAGGTTGCCCCTAGAACCGATCGTCGTCCCCAGCCCAAAACTATTGAATTAGCAACGCCCCAAATCTTCCTTGATTCTCTATCCCGTCGTCCGATCGGTCGGTATCTCACCCAAATCTCAAATGCGAAAGTGATTGGAAATGAAGGAATTATCATTCTGCCCGATGACTCATATACCGAAGAACCTGCTAAATATGACTTTCTCCTGCAAGGTCTTCCCGAATATTACAGTGCAGTTAGGCATCTTCTCTTAAGGAAGCGTAAGGTTAAAGGTAACTATTTTTCATTGATGCAGATGTGGTCAACAACGGGCAATTACTATCACACTCTCCGTGATAATGTAAATCGTCTGTATGATGCGCTTGAATATTTGCCAGATGATGTCATTTTTCTAGTTCCTCAGACACTAAAGGCTTGGCAGTACGAAATTTTAGCAACGTTGGGCATCGGAAAAGATCGTCTATTGAATTTCCCTAAATTTGAAATTTGGACAATAGAATCTCTATACTTCACGCCCCACGGTCCTACCTTGAAAATGGGCACAACCGAAGCCTTTGAGTGGGGACGACAACGGTTTTATGACCATCATGCGATCGAGCCCACGCCTCAAACTCAAACTGAATTAATCTATATCAGCCGTGCATTGACATCTTGGCGGAGAATTGTCAACGAAGTCGAAGTTGAACGCCTACTTGCTTCCTATGGGTTCACAACCTATCTAACTGAAAAAATGAATATCGGTCAACAAGTCGAATTATTTTCTAAAGCCAAGGTTGTAGTTTCCGCTACCGGAGCTGCACTAGCAAACCTCATGTTTTCTCAGGAAGGAACCCATGTATTAGAAATCTCGACCCAAGAATCTGATCCTGTACTGGGAAAATATTATTGCCCAGAAACTTGGGCCACCTGTGAAGACATGGGACATCATTATTCTTTTTTCCATGGTGAAGCGGTCGATCGTCCCGGCAACATTCGTCAGGATATGTTTATTTGTCTCGACAAATTGGAGCGCTCTATCCAAAATATACTGGCCACTCTCCCTTAAAATGTCTGGGAAGATATCTGCTATCACGTATTCTACAGAGAAATTATTATGAACTCGAAATCATCTGTGACTAGAATCGGAATTGTTGGGACTGGGTTTATCGGTCAAGGAATTGTCCTCGCACTTGAATCCCAGAAAGATCTCCAAGTTACTAAGGTATTAACCCGACGAAAAATCAATCCAGAATTTAAGTTTGTTCGGCCCGAGCTATTAACTGATTCTATTGATGAATTGATTGAGAATTCTGATTTGATTGTTGAATGTACGGGTTCTGTGCTTTGGGCTACGCTGGTACTCGATCGGGTTTTAGAGGCAAATATTCCAGTTGTCACGATGGATTCTGAAGTTCATATCACCACAGGATCCTATCTCGCACAAAAAGGATTGATTACAGAGGCAGAAGGCGACCAGCCTGGTTGTTTAGCGGCGCTAAGAGAAAGTGCAATTCAAATGGGATTTAAGCCATTAGTCTATGGAAATATCAAAGGCTTTATGAACTTGGCTCCAACGCCAGAAGATATGGCCTATTGGTCCAATAAACAAGGCATTAGTCTAGATCAAGTCACATCATTTACCGATGGTACCAAAGTTCAAATTGAACAAGCATTTGTAGCAAATGGATTGGGGGCTGATGTCTTGCAAGATGGATTGATTGGACCATCGTCCGATGATGTCTTTACCGGAGGCGTTCAAATTGCAAAAGCGGCAAAACAATTGGGCCGATCGGTGAGTGACTACATTCTCTCGCCTAAATCTCCAGCGGGCGTTTTTATTATTGCTGAGCATGACTCTAATCAAAAAGACTACTTACGCTATTTGAAAATGGGTGAGGGTCCCTACTATTCACTAGTTCAGGGTTATCATCTCTGCCATTTAGAAGTAGCGAAAACCATTAGACGAGTATTGAATGGGGGCGGAGTTCTTCTGAACAATACAACAACTCCTCAAGTGACGGTTGTGGCGATCGCGAAAAAGGATTTGCAAGTGGGCGACAAAATTCAGCGCGGCATTGGTAGTTTTGAGGTTCGAGGGATTGCCACTAAGTTCTCTAGCCATCCGAATGCTGTACCCATCGGTCTTCTGGAAAATGTGACTATGGTAAAACGAGTTGAAGCAGGGGCAATTCTTACCTTTGATGACATCGATATTCCTGATAGTTTGGCCTTGACTGCTTGTTTGAAAATTAAAGGGAGTTTTAAATTTGAACAAATGTAACGAATGTCACATAATTAAGAATTTGTAATAAATTCATCTACCATGTACGCCTAAATTAATATAAAGCGAATGTTGTCAGCATTGGTTCAGTCTATCGCTGGCATTGAGTCTTGTCGGTTTACCTTTTATGGTCTGCTGAGACCGATCGTGAGCCAAACCTCTTAAAATAAGCCTCTGGAATCCTAAAATAATGAGCAACTTAGCATTAAAACTTCGCGAAGGCACTAAAAAAGCCCACACGATGGCAGAAAATACTGGATTTATCGCTTGTTTCTTGCGCGGAACTGTAGAGAAACAGTCCTATCGTAAGCTTGTTGCTAATCTGTACTTTGTTTATTCTGCGATGGAAGGCGCAATGCATCAGCTCAAAGACCATCCAGTCATGGGCAAAATGTATTTTCCTGAACTCGATCGTAAGGCTTCTCTAGAGAGCGATTTGGAGTTCTATTATGGATCCAACTGGAAGACCGATATCAAGCCTTCCGTTGCGACTCAGAACTACGTTGCGGAGATTAATCGAGTTGCTAAAGAAGATCCCGAGCTGATGATTGCTCATCTTTATACTCGCTACATTGGCGATCTTTCGGGTGGTCAAATCCTGAAAAAAATTGCCGTCAATGCCATGAACCTGAATGATGGCGAAGGCACTAGTTTCTATGAGTTCGCACAGATTCCTGATGAAAAACAATTCAAAGTCATGTATCGCGGCACTTTGGATGGCTTAGATATCTCCGATGAAAAAGGGGATGCGATCGTAGAAGAAGCAAACGACGCGTTCCACCACAACATGGAAATGTTCCAAGAGCTTGAAGGAAACTTGATCAAGGCTATTGGGATCCAGCTCTTTAACTTAATGACTCGTCGGGGTCGTAAGGGCAGTACGGAACTAGAAACTGCATAAGTTTTGAATCTAATGGTTACAATGGACTAATTGTGAGTGTTTTAAAGGGACGATGTTGCGTAAAGCGATCGTCCCTTTTTCATGGATAATTCATGGAGGATTTATTACCGCGTCCCCCATGAATATTTCGTCGTCCTCTCAACTCAATCTTCTGTGGCAGCAAATTACGCTCCAGACCTTACCGCTCTATCAATGGCGCACGGCTAGCTATGTGGCGCGTGTTATTGGGGTGCTTCAGGGCTGGCGATCGGGGAGCGTCTTGTTGCAGTGGGGCGATGGGATTGCGCTAGGTCTATTGGGACTCTTGTTTGCGGCGGCTCCCTACGTTTCTACGACGTTAATTAGTGTGTTGTTAGTGGGCTGCATCGGGTTTTGGGCCTTGTTGACCTTAGCCGAGCCTAGAGAAAAAGCGGGCTGGGGACTTACCCCGATTCATTTGACGGTGATGCTTTATTGGGGCATTAGCGCTATTTCTACTGGATTATCGCCTGTCCGCTTGGCCGCACTGGAGGGGTTGGGTAAGCTGACCTTATATCTATTGATTTTTGTGGTGATGGCGCGGGTGTTGCGCGTGGCGAAGTGGCGGAGTGCGTTGATTGCGATTTATTTACATACAGCGCTTTTGGTCAGTTGTTATGGAATTCGTCAATGGATTTTTGGTGCCCCGGCCTTAGCAACTTGGTCGGACCCGGATTCAGAGATGGGAAATTTTACTCGTGCCTATAGTTTTCTCGGCAACCCAAATCTTTTATCGAGCTATTTGATACCTGCGGTGGCCTATAGTTTGATGGCGATTTTCTCTTGGGTGGGAATGTATCGCAAGGCCTTGGCGGTAGTGATGTTTGCGGCCAATTTAGCCTGTGTTGCATTTACCTACAGTCGGGGTGGTTGGATTGGCTTGGTGTTGATGTTTGGCACCATGGCGCTGCTGTTGGGATATTGGATGAATCTGTATCGTAAAAAATGGGTGTTGCCTTCTATTTTTGGGGGATTGATTTCTGTGCTCGTGATTGGTGTGTTGCTTATCCCGTCGATTCGTAATCGAGTGTTGAGCATATTCATTGGGCGCGGCGATAGTAGTAATAATTTCCGAATGAATGTTTGGCAATCGGTGATTGAAATGATTAAAGCGCGCCCAGTGTTGGGAATTGGGCCTGGGAATGATGCATTTAATAAGGTTTATCCGCTCTATGCTCGGACACGATTTACGGCATTGAGTGCATATTCGATTTTGCTGGACATTGCAGTGGAAACGGGCTTGATTGGATTAAGTTCTTTTCTTTGGATATTATTGGTGACATTCACCCAAGGTGGTGTGCAATTGCAGCGTTTGCGAAATATGGCAAATTCTCAAGGGTTTTGGTTGATTGGAGCGATCGGGTCAATGGTGGGGTTGCTAGGTCAGGGCGTGGTGGATACAGTTTGGTATCGGCCTCAAGTGAACATTTTATGGTGGATGGCGGTTGCTATTGTTGCGAGTTTTTATAGTGCTTTGCCGACGGATGTTAGGAAACCGATCGAGCTTACTGAGAGTTCAGATTCCTATTTAGAATAGTCTCAAAATATATAAATATCTTCAATTATGTAACTCAAAAGATATGACTATTGGCAAATAACCGATTGTGATCGATCGATTCTGCCACGGAAATTTCTCGGATGATGGCTTCGGGAGAGTAACCGATCGAAAGGTCACATTCTATTGAAATTAGCGCTGCTGATTTACAGTATGAATACTGGAATTTTAGAATGATTTTCTGGTACTCAAAAGAGATTTTTTATTCTCTAAATCAGCAACGCCGGGGTTAGAGGATCGGAATTTATTCCAATTCTATTTAGATTTTGCAACCTCACGCTTCGTCATTTCACGACCGACCGCCGACATTGTTTTAGACAACGTGTTTTTGAAAATGTCGTAAAATGTATCTCGTGGTGTTCCAGATTTTGGCTGGGACTCCACTACCTGAGTAATCAAAACCTGCGTTGGAGTTGCACCTTGATAGGGAGCGATCGGCTCAATTTGCCAATAGCCCGTCATACTCTGTAACTGATCACTATCCTGCAATTTAAAATCTATACGCCGACGGTTTGATTCTGTTAAAGCAAGTTTCACCCTCGACTTAATTGTGAATAAAAACACCTGTTGAAAACTCACCTGCTCCATAATAATTGTTGAGTCTTTCCGCATCTGTAATACTTTATTGCTCTCAACATTCGGCAGGAAACGAGCAAAATTATTATAATCGGTCAATACCGACCAGGCTGTATCCATTGACCCTGTGACCAAAACCTGCGCCACGTACTTGCCTTTTTCGCCCGTCACGACAGATGATCCCGATCGTAATGTTGTCCGGGTAGCAGCGGGAAGTTGATCTACTGGACTATTAAATAATCCCGAATCTGCCCTGACTGGAGCCATTCCTGCGATACTGACCAAACCCAGAATCGTAACCCCTGCAAGCCAGCGTCCGATCGGTTTCAATTGCATTGTATTGTTTTGATTACTAGAGTCTTGATTGTGATAACTAAGTGGCATGATCTCGAAACGCCTCATTCATTTGCTGGGAACGGTTATTTTAAGACCTTGTGTATCTGCGACGATCGTTCTACCTAAAGAGTTCCGTAAAGCGTTGAATTTAAAATTGAGAATGAAGAATTTTGTATCAAAAAATGTAACCTAAGGCATCGTAGTTCGGGTCCGGTGGCACAGTAGTGAGATACCCCATCTATGCCCACTGAATTCAATCATGATGAAAACACACCGTTCCCTTTCAATTTTCCTCAGCGCACTGGCTTTTCTTGGCACAACGTCAGTGCTCACCAATGCTGTTCAAGCCCAAGATCGAGTCGCCCAATCCACCCCAAGTAGCAGAATGTTGCGAACCTTAACGGTCTCCGGTCGCGGCACCGAATCTATTCAAACTACGATCGCTCAAGTTCGTCTTGGTGTTGAGGCTCAGGGCAAAACGGCGGGCGAGGTCCAATCTGAACTGGCAAAACGATCGAATGCGGTGGTCGCATTTCTTAAATCTCGTAATGTTGAAAAGCTAGAAACAACTGGAATTAACCTAAATCCGGTTTACAGCTACGAAAACAATAAACAAGTTCTTACCGGATACACTGGCTCAAATATGGTTGTCTTCCGCACCACCAACAATGCCGCTGGAGAAATTATTGATCAATCTGTTAAGTCTGGCGCTAGTCGAATTGATGGTATTAGCTTTATTGCAACAGATGATGCGATCGCGGCTGCCCAAAAAATTGCATTGCGTCGTGCCACCCAAGAAGCTCAAGCCCAAGCCAATGCCGTTCTCAGTGTCTTAAATTTTACTCAGAAAGATATTATTAGTATTCAAGTGAACAATGCCGTTCCGCGCCCGCGTCCCATGGAAATGAATGACTTGGCGATGCGAGCTTCAAGCGCTAAAATCATGGCCGATCCGAGTCCGATTTTAGGCGGAGAACAAGTGGTGGAAGCGTCTGTAACACTGGAAATCACTTATTAAAAAATCACTTAATTAAAATAGTTATTAAGTGAACGCATAATTTTGGGGCATGATGCCATCTGTCTTGATATTTAGGTCTGGCAAATCTGCTATCGTTATTAAAGACCCATGAATTTCGAGACGATCGTGCAGAGTAACCCCAAATCAGACCTAGATAAATCCAACGACCCCAACCGAGGACTTCAGCGAATTATCTCAGGAATCACTCAAACTCTAGAGCGTGATGCATTGGTCCAACACACTACAGACCATGTCAGAATTGCATTGTCAGTCGATCGGGTTGTTGTTTATTATTTCTTTCGTAAGTGGGAAGGGCGCGTTACCTTTGAATCCTTGAGTTCAGACAAGTTGTCAATCATAGGTTCAACAGGTCCGGACGAGTGTTTTAACAGTGACTATGCGGCGATGTATCTCGATGGCCGAGTCAGAGCAATCACCAACATTGATACCGAACTGATCGCTGACTGTCACCGTGAATTCCTTAGAGATATACAGGTTAAAGCCAATCTGGTGGTGCCAATTTTGACCCAGAGAGGACTATGGGGATTACTGGTCGCCCATCATTGTGAATCTGTGCGCCATTGGCACGATGCTGATATTCAATTGATGAAAGCGGCAGCACAAACCCTCTCTTCTGCACCATCAATTAAAAACAGTTAAGTAAAATAGCTAAGGTGAAAATGGTTAACGTCGTCCGATCGTTTGGACCGCAAATAAACTGCCAATTAACCCGATCGTGCCACCAAAGGACAACAACACCAAGGGTAAAATCCAGCCCTTTCCGCTATCTATGAGTAGGCCTTGAAATAGATCGGCTTGCTGGGATGCTACACGGCTTAAGGTAATGAGCAAACTTTGGATAAATATCCAAGCGATCGCTGCGCCTGCCAGACCAAAGGTGATGCCCTGAAGCAAAAATGGCAGATAAATCGTTATCCGAGTTGCCCCTACCAACCGCATGACTTCAATCTCTTGAGAGCGGGCTGCAATGACTAAGCGCAACGTCGTTGTAATTACGGCGATCGCACTTAAAGTCAAAAAGCCAATCACCCCGAAACTAATAAATCGCAAATTGTGATTCAGTTCCGTCACTTGCTGCACTACCTCACCGACATACTGAACCATTTCAACCCCCCGCACTTTTTTTAGCGCCTCAGCCAGCCCAGCCACCACCGTTGGACTATTGGCCTGGACCCGAATTTCATCTACGAGCGGATTGCCTGAAAGTTGTGCGGTGGTTGCTTTGAGATCTGTAGAACCCAGCTCTTTGGCTAGCGCGGCCCAAGCTTCTTCTTTTGTAATAGTCGTAACTGTGGTGACGTTTGGGAGTTTTTGGATAGTGGGTTGCAGATCTTTGGCCGCCACGCCAGTGTCAAGATAGGCCGAGATCTCCAGTTGGTTGCCGTAGCGATTGAAAAATTCGCCCAGTTGCCACGAGCCTTGTAAACCAATGCCAAACAGCAGTAATAAGACCGCTACCGTGCTAATTGCGGCCCAGTTCATCCAGCCACCACGCCGCAGTCCGAGAAGGGTTTCGCGCAGGAGATATTCAGCTTGGTAGAGCGATCGGGCCATGATTGGGGACTTATGGAACTGCTTGGTTATTATGACGGAGATTCGGATTTTGGCATTTATTTGGCAGTTAAATTTTGGTGTTCAACTCAAGGATTAGAGAGCATTTTAGCTGACTACTTTGGCTGAGCATTTTGTAATGAAGGGTCCAGACTTCGCTAGAATACAGGTAATCCATTTGCGTGAACTGCCTCCGAGAATTGAACCCATGAGTACTATGTCGTCTATTGTAATTGATAAGAAAAAAGTGAAGAATCCGCCGCTGGACGTGGTTCAGTTGGGCGATAAGATGTTGCGTCAGCCTGCTAAACGCGTCACTAAAATTGATGAAGAACTGCGGGAAACGGTGCGACAGATGTTGCAGACAATGTATAGCCAAGATGGTATTGGATTGGCGGCTCCGCAAGTCGGGATTAATAAGCAACTGGTGGTCATTGACGTTGAAATCGATAAGCCCGATATTGAACCGCTTGTCCTGATCAATCCAGTGATTAAGCGACTCGGGGGTGAAAAGGTTTCGGATCAAGAAGGCTGCTTGAGTGTGGTCGGTGTTTTTATGGATGTGATTCGCCTCGATGTGGTGGAGGTTAGCTACAAGGATGAACATGGACGACTGAAAACTTTGACCGCTGATGGCTTACTGTCTCGGGTGATTCAGCATGAAGTCGATCATTTGAATGGCATTATGTTTGTCGATCGAATCCCAAACCATCTCGCCCTCGGACAAGAATTGAAAAAACAAGGATTTTCCTTGAAAACCGTAAAAGCAGTGGCATAAATTCTACCGCCACCTAAATCTATTTTGACAATAATCAGAGAACTAAATTATGATGACAACAAAAAGCAGTACGTTTCTGGGACTTTCTTGTGTGGCAGCGATCGCGGCGGTCGGTTGTGTCTTTGAGTTGACCTCAGGTACACCGGACTGGGGGAGCGCGCTGACAACAGGTATTTTGGTGATTACAATTCCTTTAAGCATATGGGCATTCTTAGAAGCAGTGAAAGACGCGAAATCTAATCTTTAATTGGATTGAGATTTGATCTCATGCTCACTCACCTAATGCTTATTAACTGCGACTGAAGATTTGCGTTGGGTGTCAATGTTTGGGTGGGATTATGTTGGGGTGAGATTGTGGAATTGATAGACTTGATAGTAGTGGCTTCGTTAAGTCAAATTGAACCGGAAGACCATCCAACCCCGTTTGTTTATCCATTGGTTTCCGGTCGTAGCGCGGCCATGGGACGTGATTTAGATTGTCAAATCTCCGTTGATCCATTGGTTTATGGAGCCGTGTCACGGAGACATGCAGAAATTCGCCCCGTGACTACATTGGGGATGGAGTCTCGCTGGTGGGTTTGCGATCTTAATAGTTCCAATGGCACGTTTCTGAATGGTCAACGCCTTGTGGGGTGTCAAGTTTTGCAGGATGGCGATCGGATTGTTCTCGGTCAGAATGGTCCAGAATATAAATTTGATCAGGTATCGCAAGAATCGCCATCTCCACCAAATAAGGGACTTACGCCGATCGCACGCAATTCGTCATTCACGCGTCCTGTATCATCACAATCTTACCAAGATAGCCATCAAGATAATTATGCCAAGGGTATCAAGAGTTCTGAAGATCTCGATCGGGTGACATTGACGCAGCTATTGCCGATTTTTTCCACGGGATTAGAAATTCGGCGTAAAGCCTATATTTTTCCAGCTCTGGTGACTATTGTGGCAGTGGTGTCATTGTTTTTCACGGTGGGAAATCAACGCTCGTTCAATGGAATTTTAGCGGCCTATTTAGGACTTGCCGCTTATTATCGGGTCTATCAACTTTGTGGGAAACCAAAGGCATGGTGGATCATTTTGTTGGTCGGATTGAGTACGGTGGGGCTAATTCTGAGTCCGATATTTTTAGTATTTGTCAAAGTATTTCGATCGATTTTGCCAGGACAAATTTCGTCCGATCATGTGAATTTGATCAATATGTTCTTTGGTGCGGGGCTGATGGAAGAGCTGCTGAAAGCCCTGCCGTTATTGGTTTTAGCCTTGATTGGATTAAGCCGATCCCCTCGGTGGCGCGATCGGTATGGCATTCGGGAACCCTTGGATGGAATACTATTCGGCACCGCATCGGCCATGGGGTTTACGTTGTTAGAAACGATGGGCCAGTATGTTCCGGCTATTATTCAAAATACAACCTTGCAGGTGGGTGCTGATGCGAGTGAAGCCCATGGGTTACAGATTTTAATTGCGCGATTATTGGGTTCTATTGCAGGGCATATGGCCTATAGCGGATATTTTGGCTATGCTATTGGGCTGGCAGTTTTGAAGCCACGGGGTGCAGCGTTGACATTATTGGTCGGCTATTTGACGGCGGCAGTATTGCATACGATGTGGAATTCGGTCGGAGGAATCCCCTTAGTTGGTCCCTTTGCTTTGGCGACGATCGGCTTATTATCTTATGCATTACTAGGCTCGGCGATTTTAAAGGCACGATCGCTATCGCCCAGCCGTGAAAAGAATTTTGCCACACGATTGGGTTAGAATTTGAGTACTATTTAGGACATTATCAATTAATTGACGGGAGTGATAATGTTCACTTCGTTCGATTTACACCATACTCATCAAATATTGTATCTACACTTAGGAACTGAAAATCTTCAGCTAATGATTGAGCAATAATCAAACGATCGAATGGATCTAGAGGATGCAACAGGAGAATAGATAAAATGTGTAGACACTGAATCTCGACCCGTAATATTTCTATTTGATTTAGCCCAAGCTGCTGTGGAAAGAACCCCTGAATTGGTCTCGGCAGTGGGCTTGCCAATAGTCATAACAGCTTCCCCAGCCCCTTGCTTGTATCGTCACGTTATTTAAACTCAGTTCTTCATTATTATAAATCGGATTGTTTCAACCATCTTTCCTGAACTTATTTTGACTGTTTCTCAGGTCTTTCAAGCTATTTAATTCTCCTTTTTCAAAGCTCTTTTCTAAACTCACCGGAAGAATGATTACAAATTCAGTTCCTTTCCCCAACACGCTGATACATTCAAGCTGGCCTGCATGTTTTTCCACAATGATTTGATAGCTAATGGCCAGTCCCATGCCAGTTCCTTCGCCAACCCCTTTAGTTGTAAAGAATGGATCGAAAATACGATCTTGAATCTCTGTTGGCATTCCCGAACCATTGTCCGAAATCCAAATCATAATTTGATTTGGGTCTACAAGTTTAGTCCGTATTTCTAGTTTGGGTTGCTTGCCATTCGTCGTACTAGCATCCAAAGCATCGATCGCATTTCCCATCAAATTCATTAGTGCCTGATTGAGTAATCCGGGATAACAATGGACTTTTGGTAATACACCTAAATCCTTAATTACCTTGACCTTAGCACGATTGGCCGTCGTATCTAAACGATGCGATAATAGGAGTAAAGTACTTTCAATACCCTCATGAATATCAACCTGCTTATCTTCTGCTTCATCCAACCGTGAGAAATTCTTTAACGCCTGCACAATTAGTCGAATCCGATCGGCCCCTGTACGAATAGATTGTAATAGTATAGGTAAATCTTTTAGTACAAATTCAATATCATCTCCTGGTATCAATCCTGCTTCGTAAAATGCACGAACCAAATCTTCAAAATACTGTTCCGCATAAACTAAATTGCCGGAGATAAAGCTTACAGGATTATTGATTTCATGGGCCATTCCCGCCACAAGCTGTCCTAGACTAGACATCTTTTCTTGTTGTAACAATCTCGCTTGACTATAACGGAGCTGAGTCAAGGTTTCTTCTAATTCACTCGATCGTACCCGTAAAATTTCAGTATTTCGCTTACGGTCCGTAATGTCTTTGACCGTGCCTTCATAGAACATCAGATTATTCTGAGCATCTTTCACCGATCGCACAGTCTCTGAAATCCACAATATCGTGCCATTTTTGCAATAGACCTGCGCCTCAAAGTCTGATACTTCCCCGTTTCGTAGCACAGTCGCCATGAACTCCATTCTAAGCTCTGGACGGACATACAGCTGTTGAGTCATATCGCTAATAGACGTACAAAGGTCTTCGACAGATACGTATCCATACATTTTTGCTAGTGATGCATTCACCGTAATGAATTGGCCTTCTGGTGTGGCCTGAAACATTCCATCAATCGCATTGTCAAAAATACTTCGGTAGCGTTCTTCTAACTGTTTGTAATTTTGTACTTCAGCGTGAAGTCTGAAATTTTGTTGTTCTAATCGCTTTTGTAAATTTCGTCGATCGATTTGTTGACTGACACGAGCAATCACTTCATCTAAATGAAACGGTTTAGTGATGTAGTCAATACCGCCGACTTGAAAGGCTTTGAGCTTATCATTTGGGGTATCGATCGCGCTCAAAAACATGACTGGAATATCGTGAGTTTCTGGCCGTTCTTTCAATCGTTGACAGACAGTATAGCCGTCCATTTCCGGCATCATCACATCCAATAAAACTAAATCAGGCACAAAATCCTGGACAATTTCTAGTGCCCGTTCGCCGCTCATAGCACTACAGATTTCATAGCCGTGGTGCATTAAGGCATCGGTCAAAATCCGTACATTCGCAGGCGTATCATCCACTACTAGAATATTTCCCCGATCGGTTTGGCGTTGAAGCTGATACCCCAACAGTGCAAAAATCGATCGTTCGGTTTCCCTGACTTCTTCTGGAAAGGTGACACCTTGAGAACTTAAAACTTGATGGGCCCGCGTTAAATGTTCAAGTTGCTCAATGGCCGTTTGAATTGCGACTTCATTGTGATGATATTGCGTCGTCAATAGTCGATCGAGATCGCCCCAGCCATCAGCCAGTACTGCCCGAGCCGAGCCATCCAGCTTCAGTTGATCGAAATTGCGACGAATCAGCTTACGCAAATAAAATCCGACCGTTGGAGAAAGCATCCCTCGGCTTGAGAGAAATGAATTACTGTTGTAAGTGCCGTTATTGGGAGGGGGATTGGCTGAGGACATAGCGACTAGGTGACAGATGAGTCTGAGGTCTTAGTGTGCCCAGACAATGGGGACAATTACCGATTTAAAGCACAAGTTTTTTAGAGTTCAGTCTCGACATTCCAGCCTTTCATTTTTCCCGGATTCATTAATCCATAGGGATCAACTTTTTGTTTAAAGTTCAATTGTGCGAGATCGACCTGTTTCATCCCGCCGTCTTCAATGGTGTATGCGTGAGGGTTAAAAATAATAGCGCCATGGGATTCATGATAGGCGATGATTTCTTGTAATCTCTCGGGTGTAGAATACCGAACTAATTGCAACGCAGCAGGGGTCGATCGGCCATTACATCGTAGAAATTCCAAATGCATCATCACTTCATTTCCGAAATGTTTATAAAAATGTTCAACAAGTTTTAATTCTTGATCTCCAATCAATAGTGTTTGTAAATAGGTCAGATTTGGATCTATATTTCGGGCATGGAGTGTGGTGTGATTCCAAGTGTATTCATAGATGGCTGTCCCTTTACTGGCTTCTTCAGCAGTCTTGCACAATACTATTGTTCCATTTAATTCTGTGACTAGTTCTTTCAATGGTTCTAATGATTCTTCAGACACCATAATGAATGCTGCACTGGTGCCCTCGGGGATCACCGATCGGAGTGCTGTGAAATACTGAGGAATTGGATCTGCGAACACTGTAACTAATTTTTTGATAATGCCATCAGCATCCCCCAGCACTTGGCCGAATCGTGCGGCTTCCATGAAGGTTGGAAAGGTGACGATCGCCTCGGCCCAATTGTAGGCAGGAGCCAAGGGAAGCTCTAAGGCCGTGATGATGCCATTTGTTCCGTAGGCATGGGCCACTTGGTAGACGGATTCGCCCCGTAATTCTAATACTTGTGGCTCGTCTTCCATGGTGACGAGTCGGATGGCCCGCAGATTGCCCCGATCGCGTAATTGACCATAGGTAATCGAACCCATGCCCCCACTGCCACCGCCAATGAATCCGCCGATCGTTGCAGTTCGATAAGTAGATGGAGCCATCCTAATTTCCCAACCATTAGGGCGTGTCAGCCGATCGATCGTGGCCAGTTTTGCACCCGGTTCAACACAAACAATCCCTAGCTTCTGCCATAGCAATGCATTCATCCGCGTCATGTCTAAGACAAAGCCGCCATTCAAGGGCACACATTGCCCATAGTTTCCGGTTCCCGCCCCGCGCATGGTTAATGGAATTCGATGGGCTACACAAAATTTTGCGATCGCCACCACATCGGTCTCATGGGCTGGACGGAGGACGGCGATCGCTCGTTTGTCTGCAAAAATCGGTTGCAGAATTGGGCTGAAATAATTGTAATCCTGGGAGAGTCGCAGGACTTGGGCAGCATCTGTAATGCACTCTAAGTTTGGTAATTGGTCTTGCAGCTTGCTTAGCAACGTCGTCATGGCAATTCTCTTACGGCTTTACATTAGCTTCACATCAGCTTTAAATTAGTATATCTGACCTGAATGCAAAGAACTCAAGATGTGCCAAAAGACTATGTTAGGGTAATATCTGCTTCAGAAACGATCGGTAGATAGCTTTTCCCGCTTCATTTAAGTGCACTCCATCAAAGGTCAAGTCCGATCGGAGGCTATTATTTTCATAGAGTACATCCAATCCCTGTGATGCGGTCGGAATCCCTTCTTCAGTGGCGACTTGATCGATTAGGCGATTAATTTCATCCACTCGAGATAACGGACCCGCTGCCAGCGGGTTTAGGCTTGCTTTTAGAGTAGAGTAAAAAGCTGGAATGAGTATAATTTGTTGGGATCCTAACGATTTGACTAAGCGCAATGATTCCCGTAGATTCTCCACAAATTCTGCATCCTTGATGTCGTACATTGCATCATTGGTGCCGATCGCTACGATCGAATACTGACATCCGACTTGGGCAGATTTAAGTGTTTTTAATTGGGTTATTAATGAAACGGTACTGAGTCCACCTGTGCCAAAATTCACATTACCTTCACCGAGTGTTTGTCCTAGTCCAGATGAAATTGAATCGCCGAAGAGACAAGCTGAGTAGGTCTGATCGCGGTTTTGTTCTGCCTGTAAACTGATCTGTGCGTTCCACCAGGGTAAGTCAGCGAGATTGTCAGGATGGGTGCCTTGCAATGCGTAGATCGGTACGGCCATCAACAGAGATATACCGATCGCGTAAATTGGAGTCGTTTTCCAAGAAAATCTGAAGAAGGATGGCTTGATTGAAAACTTTCTGGACTTGTTGGGGGGGAAGGGTGAAGTCTTGTGTTGCATGAGTTTTGATGGTCTAAATGTAGATGGAATAGGGCAAATAGTCTGAGGTATCGATCGGATTATGATAGATCCATATCTCAGACTGCTTTGCTGATCGAATTCAGATGATAAAATTTAGCCTAAATCGACTATGTTTATGAGTCTTCCCGGTATTTGGTTTCTTAGCCTTTAAATTTTATGTCTAAATTAGCTTCTATTAAGTTCCTGACATCTCGTTTATTCGGGCGATTGTCAAAACGATCTATGGGAAAAAAGCCTCGATCGAAACCCTATAATAAACGAAAATTGTTTCTAACAGTGGGCCTTTCCGCTCTGATGCTGATTGGTTCTGCTACGTATTGGTATGTTTTTGTGGAAGGAGTCCCTCAACTTGATGCGCCGGAGGTAGAGGTGGTCAAGGATTTAAAGTTTGAGATCCACACCTTCAACAGTCAAGCTATGGGCGGTGAACGACGCTATGGATTAGTTTTACCTCCTGGTTATAATCCCAAGACAAAAACACACTACCCCGTTATTATTCTGCTGCATGGTGGTCATGGGGATGAGACCGACTATCAAAAACGGGCAGACTTGACTATGGTTCTCGATCATCTTTACCGCGAGAAAAAGCTACCGCCTTGTATTGTTGTTACGCCGGATGGGAATGATGCTCGGGGCAGTAGTCCATTCTGGGATCCGCAATACTATAACGGTCCTAATGGTAAAGTGGCTTCCCTAATTTCAGATGATCTCGTAAATGAAATTAAATCAAACTATAAAGTGCTGGGTCATCCTCGATATTGGGCGATCGGTGGGCTATCCTCTGGGGGCTGGGGTGCTATCAATATTGGGATGCGTCGGCTCGATCGGTTTAACGTGTTCTTTAGTCATACGGGTTATTTTAAAGACATAAACGGGTCTGCTCAGAATCCTATTACAGCGATCGATCGGATTAAGCCTCATTTACGATCGCGTATTCACGTTTATCTAGATGCTGGGGCGAACGATCATGTTTATCTAGATGCGACAAGAGAATTCTATGAAAAATTACAAACTCTAGGCATTTCATCTGAATTTCATGTTTTTCCGGGTGGACATGGTATCGTCGGTCCGGATTCGGGTTGGAACTATTGGCATAAGCATTTGTATGATTCTTTAACGTATGTGGGAAAACGATTTCGAGATCCGATTCCGAAATCGTTTATTCATCTATGATTATTGGAATTTCTGCTCATCGTAAACTTCGTTAATTTGTTGAAATTTGGAAAGAAATGCATCACGATCGTACAGCTATTGGTCTTTGGAGTGTTGCTTTATTGACAGCTTCTATGGGGTTCGTCAATCTATGGTCTTCTGTATTTCCAGGAGTCCCGAGGCGTTTGGCGTTGTTGAATTTCTTTATGCCGATTGAGCTACGGTCAGAGGCTCATATTTTCTCGGCAATGTGTGGCTTTTTGCTGTTGTTGGTGGCGGTAAATCTAAAGCGCCGTAAGCGAATGGCTTGGTGGATCACCATGGGAACTTGCGGTGTTTCTATTGTGAGTCATCTCATTAAAGGATTGGATTATGAAGAATGTATTTTAGCGATTGTTTTGATGACGCAATTGCTAGTAATGCGGAAGGAGTTTACAGCTCGCTCCGATCGCCCCTCTGTTGCTCAAGGTGTACGCCATTTTGGAGCAGCACTATTGTTTTCAGTGATGTATGGCTCCACTGGTTTTTATATTCTTGATGGTCATTTTTCAATTCATGAAGGTGAAAAAATAATACAACATTATAATTTTGGCGTAAAAGCTGCGATCGTTCAGACACTTGGAGTCTTCTTTACGGCGGACAATATGGGACTAGTCCCTGAAACGATTTATGCCACTTGGTTTGTGCATTCAATTTATGCTGTTGGATCATTGACAATACTGTATGCGATTGGCATGTTATTGCGTCCTGTATTGCTGAAAAATAGCGCAAAAGCTGATCGTATATTTGCCGAAACTATTATCAATAAATACGGTCAATCTTCCTTAGCTCGGTTGGCACTCCTGTCCGATAAAGAATACTACTTCAGTCCATCGCTTCGATCGGTGATTGCCTTTGTTGTAAAGGGTCGATCGGCAATTGTCTTGGGTGATCCGATTGGACCAGAGGACGATCGATTAGAGATGTTGTATTCGTTCCGTCAATTTTGCCGATTAAATGATTGGTTCCCGGCATTTTATGAAGTTGGAGAAGAACAACTTAGTTATTATCGTGCAATGGGTTGGCGTTGGATTCAAATTGGTGAGGAAGCTATTGTCGATTTATCCAAGTTTCATTTAAAAGGTAAATCTAATCAATCTTTACGGACGGCAATCAATCGTTTGACTAAAACTGGACATCGTTTTGTAGTCTACGAACCTCCTAATAGTGAGGAATTAATTGCACAACTTAAGCCCGTGAGTGATGAATGGTTGAAGCAAAAAAATGGTTCGGAAAAGCAGTTCTCTATCGCATGGTTCGATCGGGATTACTTGCAAAACTATAAAATTGCAGTTATTTATGATGCGAACGATCGTATTGTGGCCTTTAGTAATTTGCTATCCGGCTATAACAAAAAGGAAGTGACCATAGATTTGATGCGATACCGGGCTGATGTGGAGAATGGGACAATGGAATTTTTGTTTGTTTCATTGCTCCAACATTTTAAATCAGAACAGTATGAGACCTTAAGTTTTAGTTTGTCGCCCTTGGCGGGTGTGGGAGCGACAACGGCATCTCCAGCGATTGAAAAAGGACTGCGACGGTTTGTTAAATATCTGAATCGTTTCTATAATTTCAATGGTTTACATCAGTTTAAGCACAAATTTCAGCCTAATTGGGAGCCACGTTATTTAGTGTTTCCTAATCATCAATCGCTCCCCGAAATTGCGCTAGGTTTGGTGCGGGCGGATTCGGGCGATCGGCTTTTGGATTATCTGAAAGGCAGCGCTTGAGAATGAAATAAATTTAGACGTGGTAAACTATAGAACTAAAAGTATTTGATTCCCCATTAGAAAATTATGACCCGATCGATCATTCAAACCAATCTGGCTCCTGCACCTGTCGGACCTTATAATCAAGCTATTGTTGCATCTGGAAAGATGGCGTTTTTGTCGGGACAGATTGCCTTGGACCCGGTGGATGGAACGATCGTTGGTGTTGGGGATGTGGTGGCCCAGACTGAACAGGTGATTAAGAATTTGAAGGCGGTCCTTGAGGCATCTGGGGCGAGTTTTGCGTCTGTGGTGAAGACGGGTGTTTTTTTGAAGGATATGAACGATTTTGCGGCGGTGAATGCGGTTTATTCTAAATACTTTGATGAGGCAAGCGCTCCGGCCCGTGCTTGTGTAGAAGTTGCCAGATTGCCCAAGGATGTGCTGGTGGAGATTGATTGTATTGCGATCGTAGAATAAATCTTATTCAGGAGCCTCCCATGACTTCAGTCATCACTATTCCCATTCAGTATCCTTCTGGAGATGGGCAACCTGTGGCTGAGACCTTTGATCATTTGTACGGGATATTGATTACGATCGCCGTGCTGCGACAATACTTACAGCATGAGAAAGCTTGTATTTTAGGTAATCAATTTTTATATTATGCTCAAGGACTGCCTCAATTGAGATGTGCGCCGGATGTGATGGTAATTTTTGGAGTGAAGCCGGGTGGGCGAGATAACTATAAGATTTGGGAGGCAGGTGAGATTCCACGAATTGTTTTTGAAGTCACGTCGCCAAGTACAAAAAAGGAAGATGATGGCTTTAAAAAGCAACTCTATGAGCAAATCGGTATTGAAGAGTATTGGCAATTTGATCCCAGAAGTGAGTGGATTCCAGAGAAGTTGCGGGGCTATCGACTGATCAACGATGCTTATGTGCCGCTCGAAAATTCACAAAGTCAAGCATTAAATTTACGTTTGGCGGTAGATGGTAAATTGATCGCCTTTTACCGTTTGGATAATGATGAAAAACTTTTGATTCCCGACGAGTTGTATGAAAAATCAAATCAACTTCAGGAAAACTCCCAACAGTTACAATCTGAATTAGTTGCTGAACGATCGCAAAAACAAGTCCTACAGCAAGAACTCGATCGTTATCGGGAACGATTTGGTGAACTCTAAGTAATTTAGCAATACCACTCACAAACTCTAATTGAGATAATTAAAATGCATCGGATTGCTGCAATGCCGGGAGGCTGGAATCCTGACGAGGAAGGAGTTGTATTTATAGAACAAGATCCTGCTCCGATCGTAATTCTTACCGCCCAAGATACCGACATTAGTGGATTGGCACGGGCGGTTGATCAATTACCCCACGATTTTCTAGCAGTTCGGGTGGCGAGTTTGTTGGCCTTGGCGCAGCCGTTAACAATAGATACGTACGGCGAAGATGTATTAGAAAAAGCACAAGTCATTGTAATTAGAGTCTTGGGCGGGGTCAGTTATTGGGCCTATGGGTTAGAGGTTGTACAGGAGATTGCGGAACGATTTGGGACTAAAGTGATTGTGATTCCGGGGGACGATCGCCCCGATCCAATCTTGTCCAGCCGATCGACTGTACCGCTAATCGATGTAAATCAAGTGTGGCGATATTTTGCGGAAGGTGGGGTTGGAAATTTTCGGAATTTATTGGGATTTTTGGCCGATCGATATTTAGATCTTCCTCAAATTGTTGAACTACCGCAACCCATTCCAAGAGTTGGCTTATATCCGTTTCCAGTTTTTAAGATTGAGCATCCGCGTGTTGGAATTGTTTTTTATCGCGCTCATTATCTCGCTGGCAATACTGAACCGATCGATGCACTGTGCCAAAATCTAATCGATCGTAATCTTACTCCTGTTCCAGTCTTCATTTCATCACTGCGCGATCCTGATGTGCAATTGGATTTGCTTAGTATTCTACAACCTGATGGTGAACCCTCGATCGAAGTGTTATTGAATACGACTAGCTTTTCATTGTTAAATCCAGCTCCACTTTATCCAGCCTCGCCCACTACAGTAAAGGATACAGCTGAATTGTGGAGCCAACTTAATGTCCCGATTTTGCAGGTCATTTTGAGCGGTGGACCGGAAGAACAATGGCGATCGGATACGCGAGGATTGTCTCCGCGAGATACGGCGATGAATGTGGCATTGCCGGAGGTTGATGGTCGGATTATTACGCGAACTATTTCATTTAAAGGGGTGCAAGCCAAACATCCTATTTTACAAACCGATGTGATGGGATACAAATCCGTGGGCGATCGGGTGCGATTTGTTTGCGATCTTGCCGCGAATTGGGTGAAGTTGCGTCGATCAGAGGTAGCCGATCGTAAAGTGTCGCTGATTTTAGCTAATTATCCAAACCGGGATGGACGACTTGCCAATGGTGTAGGATTAGATACACCGCAGAGTTGCGTGGAGATATTACGATCGCTTAAAGCTTCTGGTTATACGGTTTCTGATATTCCTGAGGATGGAGATCAATTGATTCAGTGGCTGACTAAAGGAATTACGAATGATCCTGAAGGACAAGGTATTCGACCAATATTGCAAACACTAGATCGATCGAACTATAAAACGTATTTTGAAACACTGCCGCCAGAAGTTTGTGATGCGATGAATAGTCGATGGATTTCTCCTAGCTCGTCTGATTTCCCAATTTCAGGCATTCAACTTGGAAATATCTTCATCGGTATTCAACCCTCGCGGGGCTACGATCGTGATCCATCCCTTAACTATCACGCGCCCGATCTCGAACCCACCCACGAATACTTAGCATTTTATTATTGGGTTCGATCGGTGTTCAATAGTCATGCTGTTGTTCATGTTGGGAAACATGGAAATTTGGAATGGTTACCCGGTAAAAGTGTCGCACTTTCTGAATGCTGTTTTCCTGAAGTTGCATTAGGTCCAATGCCGCATTTGTATCCATTTATTGTGAATGATCCCGGTGAAGGATCTCAGGCCAAACGCCGATCGCAGGCTATTATTTTAGACCATTTAACTCCGCCGATGACGCGGGCTGAATTATATGGAGATTTACAGGATTTAGAAAATCTAGTTGATGAATATTACGAAGCGATGAATCTCGATCCATCCCGTCTTAAGGCATTGCGGGAGAAGATTATTAGGTTATTAGAAGTGACACAGCTCAATCAAGATCTAGGGTTGCAATTGACGGCAGATGAATTACGATCGCGCTTTGAAAATACTGTCATGACTGGGCTAGATCGATCGCTTTGTGAACTAAAAGAAGCCCAAATTCGCGACGGACTACATATTTTGGGTCAATGTCCAACAGGCGATCAATTGCGTGATTTAGTGATTGCGATCGCTCGATATCCACAAGCCGGACGAGTAGGATTATCAAGAGCGATCGCAGAAGATTTAGGATTTGATTTTGATCCACTCACAGCTGATCCGGCAGACAAATTAGAGGACAAATTTCGTACAGTGGGCGCTGCAATTGAATATATTGAACAGGTCGCGATCGGTTTGGTGACACAGTTGATTGAAGAATTGTGCCCAAATTTAGGAGAATCTTCCGGCACCGAACTTCACTGGATCGAAACTACCTTATTACCCAACCTCTACAAAACCACCAACGAACTTACCAATCTACTTAAAGCTCTCGACGGCCATTACATCCCTGCCGGACCCTCTGGCGCACCTACGCGAGGCCGACCAGAAGTTCTTCCCACAGGCCGAAATTTTTATTCTGTAGATATCCGTGCCGTCCCCACCGAAAGCGCCTGGGATGTCGGTCGAAAAGCTGCTGAAACCCTGGTTGAACGGTATACCCAAGAAAATGGCGAATACCCAAAAACGCTTGGACTCTCCATTTGGGGCACCTCTACCATGCGGACGGGCGGCGATGACTTAGCTCAAGCCCTTGCACTTATGGGAGTAAAACCCGTGTGGGATGGCGGTTCCCGTCGGGTTATAGACTTTGAAATTTTGCCCATCAAAACGCTCGGTCGTCCCCGTGTCGATGTTACGTTGCGAATTTCTGGCTTCTTCCGTGATGCATTCCCAAATCTAATAGAACTCTTTGATCAAGCGGTCGCACTAGTTTCTAGTTTGAATGA
>JAYUEU010000312.1:0-4855 GCA_043739065.1 Synechococcales cyanobacterium
CCCCAATAGGTTATCCAGTCGGTAATCCGACAACGATCTATTTCGATGAAAGGAATTACACTAGTACTAATGGTGTGCCCGTTAATCTTGGCTGTACCGTCGGCTCAATTACTCCGATTTGTGATGGACGAGATGGGATAGATAGTCTCAGTGGCTCCCATATATTTACAGGGACAGGAGCCAATGGATATGGAAACGAGAAGGTCGTGGATACATGGGTTTACTATCCGAGTATTCCTGTTTCTACCCCGTTGGTGATTACGAAAACAACTGTTCCAAAGGTCAGTGGAACGAAATCCGTGAAATTCTTTACAGATGCAGATTCTAGCGGTACGGTCACTGTTAACGACATTGTTGAATACACTATCACCTATACAAATAATTCAACGGCAACGGCTAATGCCACTAGTTTCATCATTCAAGACCTATTGCCTTCTCAGTTAAGCTTTGTCAGTGCATTAATCTCAGCCCAAACTACAGGAAATACCATTACATTAAATTCAGGCTATACAGGCACTGGGACTTTGACAAATTTAACTAATGTGGGAACTTTGCGGCCTGGTGATTCAATTACCATTAAAGTAAAGGCTAAAATCACCGATGCTAATAGTGGAAATCCAATTCCAAACCAAGCAAATGCGACCTTTAGCACAGCAGATAATCCGACGGTTAGTGCTGGGCAAGTTGTGACTGATGCGACTTCATCTGCGACAGGTACTGCGGCTCCCACTGTGGGCAATGAGTTCCCTCAGTTGATAGGCGATCAGACCAGCGCCGGACTCCCGATCGAAAATGGTAATGATCCAACCAATCCCAATGATGATGAGCCTACATTAATAACAGTGGTGGCTTCAGTTCCTGTCAATCCGCCAAAACTAATCTTGCTCAAACGTATTACAAAGATCAATGGTACAACAACAGCAAAAGCTCCTAATGGCAGCACTATTGATCTAACAATCGTCGTTGCACAGCCAGATAATCCCAATACGCCAGAGGATGAATCCAAAGATTCAACGATCGATAGTTCTAATGCCCCAACCCCAACCCCTTGGCCAGCAGCGAATTATCCTAAAGGTTCGATCGATGCAGGCGTAATCAAAACAGGTGATACCATTGAATACACTATTTACTTCCTTTCCTCTGGCGGTAAACCTGTCACCAATGCAAATCTCTGTGATTGGGTTCCAGAAAACACTACATTTGAACCCAATAGTTATGGAATAGGGCAAGGAATTCAATTAGCGATCGGAAATATTATTAATACATTAACCAATGTTCCAGACGGCGATCGGGGAGTATTCTTTAATCCTAATACTGTGCTCCCTACTACCTATCCTACGGGTTCAACGAGTCTACTTACCTGCCGAACACCCGCAGGCTCCCAAGGCGCTGTAGTTGTAAATCTCGTGAGAAATACACTACCTACCCCTAATGACCAATTACCAAATGCAACAGCAGCAGGAAATCCAGGAAATTCCTATGGATTTATTCGGTTTGTCAGCAAAGTAAAGTAGTTCTAACGTAAAAACCGTAGCCAAAGATAAATTCCAGCAATAAGTAATTGTAAGGCTGTTGTTGGAATTCCATATTTTAAATAGCGACGGAATCCGATCGGGTGGCTATATTGTTGGGCAATTCCAGCAGCTACTAAATTAGATGATGCACCTACTAATGTTGCATTTCCACCCAACGTTGCACCATACATCATGGCGTAGAATAGGGGTAAAACGACATCGGGAAACTGTCCATTAAAGCTGGGAGCCAATACTTCAGCCCCTGCAAGTCCGGCAGTGACAACGTAGTTTTTCAATAATGGCACTACCGCAATGACTAGGGGAATATTGGGCACGAGGCTGGAAATGCTTCCGATTCCAAATAGTAATATGAATGATCCGAGAACAACATTTTTGCCAAGAACGATCGCTAGCAAGGTAGATAAACTTCCAATCACACCTGTTTTCTCTAGACCACCAATTACGACAAAAATACACATAAAAAAGATTAATGTACTCCAGTCAATATCCTTCAAAATATCTGGAACCTGAGCTATTTGACTTTTTTGCACAACTAATAGAGATAATGTCGCAGCCAATAGCGCAACAGTGGCGGGAGACATCGGAATCGGCAACATCTCGCCCACTACGAAAAATATTACGACTGTAGCGACAATTACTAATAAAAATGTGAGTGCAACAGGATGCTCTAATTTAATATTGGGAAGTGTTTCAAGATCTCGTAACTTGGTACGCCAAATTTTTCGCCACAAAATGGGCAATAGTATTAGAATGACCCCGATCGATAGCACTCCACCAAAGCTCAGCCGCACTAAGTAATCACCAAAGCTCAAATTCAACGCACTGCCAACAATAAAAGTTGCAGGATCGCCCACAATTGTTAGTAGTCCTGCACTATTCGCAACAAGTACTAACAAAATGAGCAAAGGTACAAAATCAATTGCTAACTCTTCTGCGATCGGAGGAATTAAAGGTGCAATTAACATTACGGTTGTTGCATTCGGCAACACGGCACAGAGTGGAGTTGTGATGGCGACTATTGCGAGTAGTAAACGATCGCCGCGTCCTTGAGACCATCGGACAACCTGAGTGCCGAGGTATTCAAATATTTTCGTCGGTTGAAGCGATCGGACTAAAATCATCACTCCAAAAAACAGCGTAAGGGTGCTGTGACTCTTAGCGATATACTCAATGGCTTCGGGTAATGACACAATATTGATAGTTACCAACAATAGCGCACCCAGAAGGGCTGCCGTCGTTAGATGTATCCATTCTGTAATTAACAGAACGATGACGCCCATAAAGGTTAACGAAGCAACTAGGGGTTGCCAGTTATGTAGCATCGCATTAATCATGAAACGGAACTCAAAATTCGGCCTTAATTACTTTAGTAGCATCTCTTGAATAAATTACACGGTTGTGTAAAACTCGTAATCTATGTTTGATTAAGCTATGAGTAAATGCACACCGTCAAAAATAGCAAAATCCACAATAGTAAGAAAAACTATTGATATCGAGACTGTGCCAGACGATTCGTTTAGGTCAACAGCTCTGGAACACTACTAGGCTTTCCACTTCTTTCAAATGGATTGCGCTGGGTATTGGTGATTAGCTTATTGATGCGCTTCAATGTTTTCTTGTCTTGTTTCTTGCCAGTAGAGATAATCCGACCAAGCTTGATTAGTCCAAGCGAGTATCTCAGTCATCGGTCAGGCCATGATCAACGATTTGGCTTGATCGGTATTTGGGCGATCGATTGGGCAAGATGGGCTGCATTGGCGGGACTTTTGAGCAGGTATTTTGAGCAGGTGTACTGTTTCCATTAAGCTATTGAAATGGTTAAGCGACATGACAACGGCATCTCCGCGAGAAATAACCGTCAGCATCTTCAACAACTCGGTCAAGAACACTTCTGAGTTAATGTTCAGCATCTGAAAAGGTGACGACTTTCATGGTTTCGTCTCTTTAATTTATCAATGGTTTTTATTGTAACGCTGGACGATCGTGTTCTGTGTTGGGATTGATTATTAGATTCTCACGGCATTTAAACCACTGCTTGCAGGCGTGTCGGGGACGCGGTATGTTAAAGGTTTAGCCTGCTGAGTCCCGTTCTGAGCGCTGCATCATGCCCAAATTCACTGATTTTCTTGCTCATCTCAATCCTTCCCAGCGTCAATCGGTAGAGCATTATTGTGGGCCTCTCTTAGTTGTTGCAGGTGCAGGATCAGGAAAGACTCGGGCGCTGACCTATCGTATTGCAAACCTCATCCTCACTCATCGCACTGACCCAGAAAATATTTTAGCCGTCACCTTCACCAATAAAGCGGCTAAGGAAATGAAAGATCGGGTCGAAAAGCTGTTTGCCGATCAGCAATCCCACAGCACCCACGGCAAACCTCTTGATGCTTTATCCCAATCGGAACAAACAAAACTTCGATCGCAAGTTTATAAAAACATTACTAAAGAACTATGGATTGGTACATTTCACGCATTATGCTGTCGAATTTTGCGTTTTGACATTGAAAAATATCAAGATCCCAAAGGCCGTAAATGGACCAAAACATTCTCTATTTTTGATGAATCTGATGTGCAAGGTTTAATCAAAGACATTATTGTTAATAAGTTGAATTTAGACGACAAGAAGTTTGAACCCCGCGCTGTTCGGTTTGCTATTAGCAATGCAAAAAACCAAGGTCTCACGCCCCAAGAATTAGAACAGCAACAAAATAATTTTCGAGGACGAGTCATTGCAAATGTATATGACTGTTATCTCGATCGTTTGGCTGAAAACAATGCGTTAGATTTTGATGATTTAATTCTAATGCCTGTAAAACTGTTTCGTCAGAATGAACTTGTTCGAGGCTATTGGCACAAACGATTTAGACATATTTTGGTAGATGAATATCAAGATACAAACCGGACGCAGTATGATTTGATTCAAATGCTCACGACCAATGGGAAAGATCCTAATGAATTTGATGATTGGGAATACCGATCGGTCTTTGTTGTTGGTGATGCAGATCAATCTATTTACTCATTCCGAAGCGCTGATTTTACTATTCTAATGGGCTTCCAAGATGACTTTGGTGATGGGCTAGAAGATTCTGAAACCCGTTCTATGGTTAAGCTTGAAGAAAATTACCGATCGACGGCTAATATCTTACAAATGGCTAATGCGTTAATTGAACACAATACTGAACGCATTGATAAAGTATTAAAACCCACCAGAGGCCAAGGCGAACCGATTCGGCTCCATCGGTGTGAAGATGAGATTGACGAAGCCGAATTTGTCAGACAACGAATTGAATCCCTTGAACGCAAAAATCCAGAACTTGATTTCG
>JAYUEU010000313.1:0-5493 GCA_043739065.1 Synechococcales cyanobacterium
GGCGACGGTGAGGATTTGCTGGGAGCAATGATTGATGCCTATAAAGAAGTTCGCGGGGCCGATCGTAAAACTAAACTTCGCCATTTAGCAAAAGTTCCCGGCATCTATGTTCCGAGTTTGTATGAAGTCACTTACCATTCACCGGATGGGCCGATCGAGAGTATTTTCGCAATTGATTCTGATGTGCCCGATCGGATTGAAAAGCAAACCTATCGCGGTGAGAATTTATCGACTTCGACGGTGGTAACGGCGCAGTCCGCTTGGGAAAACATTTATATGGTGGAGGTGGTCCGAAGCTGCCCAGAAATGTGCCGTTTTTGTATGGCGAGTTATTTGACATTACCCTTTCGAGTGGCGAATTTAGAGAACAGTTTGATTCCGGCGATCGATGCGGGGTTGAAAGTGACCGATCGATTAGGTTTACTCGGCGCTTCTGTGACACAACATCCTGAATTTGATGGTTTGATTAATCATTTAAATCGTCCGGCCTATGATGATGTGCGAGTGACGATCGCGTCGGTGAGAACTAATACACTCAATGAGAAATTGGCTCAAATGTTGGTGAAGCATGATACCCGATCGGTGACGGTGGCGGTGGAAAGTGGGAGCGATCGGATTCGTAAGGTGGTTAATAAAAAACTTGAAAATGATGAAATTACCACGGCGGCGATGAATGCAAAGGCGGGTGGTTTGAGTGCATTGAAACTGTATGGAATGGTGGGAATTCCAACTGAAGAAATGGAGGATGTAGAACAAACTGTGATTATGCTGAAGGCGTTGAAAAAGGCGGCTCCTGGATTGCGATTGACTTGGGGTTGCAGTACGTTTGTGCCGAAAGCGCATACTCCGTTTCAATGGTTTGGGGTGAATAAACAGGCGGAAAAAAGACTTCAGTTTTTACAAAAGCAATTGCGTCCGCAGGGCATTGAGTTTCGGCCTGAAAGTTTTAATTGGTCAGTGATTCAAACCATGTTGTCGAGGGGCGATCGGCGGTTGGCTCCAATGCTTGAGAAGGTTCGGCATTATGGTGAAACGCTGGGTAGTTATCGGCGGGCATTTAAAGATCTCAAAGGTCAGCTTCCAGATATTGATTTTTATGTGTATGCAACTTGGCCGCAAGATCAGGTTTTGCCTTGGAGTCATTTGCAGGGACCATTGCCTGTTCAGACGTTGCAGAAACATTTGCAAAGTGCGGTTGGAAATTGAGAATAATCCCTGGCTGGAATTCTTACATTATAAGGCGGATCGATCGCTTGAATAATCAGACTTCCAGCGGAGGAGTTTGTTATGAATGGTATTTCGATCGGTTTTTGCAAGTTTTCTGATCGGTTATTTGCGGTGGTGGTGACGAAGGGTTTTGAGGATTTGGAAGCAGAGTTTTAGGGCGAAGAGGCTGATTCCGGCTTGGGGGTTCAGCCAGGTGGCGAGGAAGAGGACGATCGTTTCTGCAATTGTCATCCATGCGTCTTCACGATCGAGGTTGGAATTGCGTTGGGGTTTGAGGTTGTTTTTCATGAGAAGGTTTATTGAATTGGATGGGTCTACCTTCTCAAATCCTTATGGGGTGAGGTGTTCAAGCTTGTATGTGAATTCGTTCAAGATCTGTTCAAGATTGTCCACTCTCTGATTTAGTGGTTAAACTTGCTTTGGCGCGTAAAGGTTATTCCGTGGCAGAAAAGCGACAGTCCACTCAAAAAACATTTCAGTTATCGATCAAAGGTGGACATAGCGCGGATCAGGCGTTGCTGATGTATGGCACTAAGACTGCTTTGGCGGCTCAGCTAGAGATGTCTCGGACGACGATTACAAATTTCTTTGCGCGGCGTGATGTTGAACAGGCGAAATTCAAAAAGATTTGTCGTGAACTGAAGCTCAAATGGAAAGAGGTGATTGAGGCTGTCATTCAGGAAGATCAAAGTATTGATACTCTAGTTCAACAAATTCGTAAGGTAATTCATCCGTCGATTCAAGTGCAGTGCGGAACGATGCGGGTTTTGGATATGGATCAACCGATCGAGTTGACGGGCGATCGAGGCATTTATACCAATGTAAATATTTTGGAAAAGCTGACTCGGTTGAGGAGTGAACGGGAGTTATTGGAAGTTTGTGGGATTGAGCAGTTTGAGCGGTTGGCGTTGGGAAGGACGATCGGGGAACCGATTCCAGGATTAGAATCTGTGCAGGCGCATAAACGGCTGATGGTATTGGGAAAACCAGGAGCGGGAAAGACGACGTTTCTCAAGTATTTGGCGATGCAGTGTATTACAGGTGGGTTTGCGGCGGATTCGGTGCCGTTCTTTGTGACGTTGAAGGATTTCGCAGAAGCGCCCAAGAAGCCGAGTTTGGTGGAGTATTTGCTGAAGTCGTTGCCGAAGGGTTGGTCGATCGAAGACATAGAACAATTATTGGCGGCGGGACGGGCGATCGTGTTGTTGGATGGTTTGGATGAGGTGCGGGAAGAGGATACGAAACGGGTAATTGGGGAAGTACGATCGATAGTGGATGCAACACAGAAAAGTCAATTTATTATGACTTGTCGGATTGCGGCGAAAGAGTATACGTTTGCTCAGTTTACGGAGGTGGAAGTTGCAGATTTTTGCGATCAGCAGATTAAGACATTTGTAGAAAATTGGTTTCGATTGAAGAAAGATTTGCCAAAGGCTGAACGGTTTTTGGCACGATTGAAAGAGGATGAATCGATTCGGGAATTGGCGGCGAGTCCGTTGCTGTTGACGTTGTTGTGTTTGGTGTTTGGGGAAGAGGGCGATTTTCCGAGTAATCGATCGGACCTTTACGCGGAAGGAGTGAAAGTTCTGCTAAAAAAATGGGATGCGAAACGAAATATTCAACGGGATGATCATTACAAAAAGCTGGATGTGCAACGGCGGGAAGATTTGCTGAGCTATGTGGCATTGCAGACGTTTCGGGAGAATGAGTATTTTGTGAAACAGCGGCGAATGGAAGGATACATTGCAGATTTTATTTCAAATTTGCGAGATGTTGATCCTGATCCAGAGTCGCTACGAATGGATAGTGAAATCGTTTTAAAATCTATTCAAGCACAGCATGGATTGTTGGTGGAACGGGCGAGGGGAATTTATTCGTTTTCGCATTTGACGTTTCAGGAATACTTCACGGCAAGAGAGATCGTATTAACAAATGATATTCAGCAGTTAGTTTCACAGGTAAACCAACCTCGATGGCGAGAGGTCTTTTTACTAACATTCGGTATGATGCGGAATGCTGATGAATTACTGCTAATGATGAAAAGTCATATTGATTCATTACTCAAAGATGATCCTAAACTTCAACAATTTCTTCAGTGGGTCGATCGTAAAACTCAGTCTGTAGAAGCTCGGTATAAACCTGTTGCCATACGAGCTTACTATCTGGCCCGCGCCCTCGCCCTCGCCCTCGCTCTCGCCCTCGCCCTCGCCCTCGCCCTCTCCCGCGCCCTCTCCCTCGACCGCAACCTCTCCCTCGACCGCAACCTCTCCCGCGCCCGCGCCCTCGCCCTCGACCGCAACCTCTCCCGCGCCCTCGACCTCGCCCTCGCCCTCTCCCGCGCCCATCACCTCGCTCAAGGCATCGAATTTAAGCATCAGCTTAAACAGCTATCCGATCGTCTTCCAGATACTTCTTCAGATAATGAAGAGAATTTAAAACAGTGGTGGTCCACTCATGGGAATCAATGGACTAAAGATCTTCGACAAGTTATGATCACACATCGAGATATCGGTCACGACTGGCAATTCACCGATGAGCAAAAGCGACTCCTTCAGCAATACTATGAAGCTAATCTTCTTCTCATTCAATGTTTGAATAGCGATTGCTACGTCAGCCGTCCTGTGCGACAGTCGATCGAAGACACTCTTCTGCTTCCGTATGAGGAATTGAAAATTGAGAATGTTGAATGAAGAATTAGGAGGGGCGATCGGGGTATTTATATGAATGTGAATATTCTGGAACGGATGCCGGAAAGGCAACGGCTTGGGGTAAATGAGTTACTCCAAAATTGTACTGTGGATGATTTCGATCGGTTTAGATTAGCTGGAATCAGTGAGAAACGAGTCCTTGGAAAAGATGCAGTGTTGAAATATGACAAGTTGATGGTGCTGGGCAAACGCATACGTTTCTTAACAAATAGTGGCAATATGTTTATAGGCTGAAATATATCATTTAAAATTCAGACATAGTTTCATTCTCCTTATAATTGTTCCTATAGTTCCCTCACTGATTGCTAATCTGGAGACACACTTTAGTTCAATCAATGACCCTCGCGCTCAATACAACAAAACTGCATAAGGTTGACAGAGAACGAATATTGATTGGACTAAATTTCATGAATGGAGAGGTTTGCACCCCCAGCAGCAGAGTCTCCACGGGCTTGCCATCTAATGAAGTTGCCCTGGGTGAGATTATCGGCAAAAATACCTACACGCAAACTAATTTTGGTTCCGGCGGGTAACATCAGAGTCGTACAACCAGAAAAACTAAAGCCAGAGTCTTGCATGTTGCCATCGGCTGTCATGGGAATGACCGTTTGTCCCAACCGCAGTTCATGGGTTCGGATTCCAGCCGCAGCACCATCGGGAATTTTAAAAATCAAGGCACCCATGACATCGATCGTAAAATTGGGATTAGCATCTTCGATACTGCCTTGAACATAGGTCGAGCCGCACACAATGAATCTACCCGTTCGTTGTAGGACGACTTCGCCTACAGAATCGTGCAAAACCAAAACAGTATCATTGCTCCTGGCGATCGTCGTTAGGCCAAAAACATCATGGCGTGTAACTTGTCCAGCGATCGCATCAAACCATTGAGGAGATTGAGTAATGGCATACTCGCCCCAAGCAGGGGGCCGGGTTACGGTAGAGTCAGCCAAGGTCTTGTGCTCCTGATCGATTTAATGATATTGAATTTTACAGCACTACAACCGCCCGATCGCCTTCCAGATTCTTCATCTTCAGGCAATCAGAAAAAGTACAAACAATGGTGGTCTACTAATGGCAAACAATGGACTTAGTCAACAATAAATTAAAAATAAGGGAAGTCGATTTGATTAACGACTTCCCTTATTTTATGCAATCTAAAGATAAATTTGTTTGAGATACTACACTGTAGCTAGCACTTTTTCAGGGCGTTTGCTGTTGCGAATTCCTGCGATCGCATCCTTATAGTCTGGCGCATTAAAGACTGCCGAACCCGCAACAATAGCATTAGCTCCCGCTTCCAAAACTTCCCAAGTATTGTTTGCCTTCAAACCGCCATCTACTTCAATCCAAGGATCCAAGCCACGTTCATCGCACATTTTCCGGAGTTGCTGATGGGTGAATGGCTCTGGGACCGATCCCCACAGGTGAAATCCGGTCAGCCCGGCCGGATCGGGATCGTGCGAGATTGCAGGAACCGTCAGCAGCGCCTTGACCTGGCTAGCAAACCAGCACTGTCCCGGGGCCTCGCCGACATACAGCGGCTTGATCCCGTAAG
>JAYUEU010000314.1:0-9055 GCA_043739065.1 Synechococcales cyanobacterium
GCTTACTCAATTGAAAGAAAAGGGAATTCAAATTAGTATTGATGATTTTGGTACGGGCTATTCATCATTAAATTATCTCCATCGTTTACCGATGAACAACTTGAAGGTCGATCAGTCTTTTGTCAGCCAAATGCAGGAAAGCAAAAAGAATCATCGAATTGTCGAAACGATCGTAACCCTCAGCCAACAATTGGAACTTGATGCGATCGCTGAAGGAATTGAGACATCGCAACAACTAGAGTGGCTACAACAAATAGGCTATAAATTTGGTCAAGGATATCTATTTTCAAAGCCTATTAGTCAAGATTCAGTGGAAAAACTTCTAAAAAATACTAATCTATATCTATTCCCCTAATTCAGTAATCTAAAGAATAAACAACATTCATGTAGCTTAAATGGCTGTTGAGTTCGGCAAGAGGATCGGCGATCGCGACAGCTAAGAATTGAGAAGCGATCGGAACCTAAACAAAATTCCACAACCGTAGATCTGTGCAGTAAGCTAGCGATCGAGAGAATTTATATGGTTCGGATAAGTCATGGGATTGACGCTTAAACAATTGGCCCTCGGCACATCACTCCTCGCTATTGGCAGCGGTGCCGGATTGATTGCCACTCATTACATTAGGAAATCGGATTCTAGCTCTTTGCCTGCGATCGTTCGAGCGTCCACACAACTGTCCAACTCGCCCACAACCCCACCACCCAATTTTATTGCAGCCGTTTTTGAACGTGTGGGTCCGGCAGTAGTGCGCATTGAGGTGTCCAAGCACGGGAATGGAAAAGGCGATGGGAATTCATTATTAAAACGTTTTTTTGGACAGGAAGGACCCGATACCCAACCCGACCCGAATGGACCAACAGAGCGAGGAACTGGGTCTGGCTTCATCGTTACTGCTGACGGCGATATTTTGACCAACGCGCATGTGGTGGATGGAGCCGATACGGTACAGGTGTTGTTGCAGGATGGGCGAAGTTTGACGGGCAAAGTTGTGGGTATGGACCCGGTGACGGATGTGGCGGCGATTAAAGTTGAGGCCCAGGGGCTGCCGACTGTTGCGATCGGGGACTCGACGAAACTCGTGGCGGGTCAATGGGCAATAGCGATTGGTAATCCCTTAGGACTCGATCATACGGTGACAGCGGGAATTATTAGTGCGTTAGGACGAAGTAGTATTGAGGTAGGCATTCCGGATAAACGGGTGCGATTTATTCAAACGGATGCGGCGATTAATCCGGGTAATTCTGGTGGACCACTTTTGAACGATCGCGGTGAAGTGATTGGGATGAATACGGCAATTCGAGCTAATGCTCAGGGCTTAGGATTTGCTATTCCGATCGATACAGCCCAACGAATTTCAAAGGAATTGTTTAGTCAAGGTAAAGCAAGTCATCCATTTCTAGGCGTTCAAATGGGCAACTTGACCACAGAATTGCGCGATCGAATTAAGCGTGAATCGGATCAAAAGCTAGAGATTACTCAAGAGCGCGGTGTAATTATTTTAGGCATTGCTAGAGATTCTCCAGCCTCCAGAGCGGGGGTTCAAGCGGGGGATATTTTCCGTAAGTTCAACGGTAAATCAGTGGAAACTCTCGCCGAGGTTTTGGCGGCTGTAGAGTCCTCTACAATCGATCAAGCTATTCCCTTGGAATTAATGCGCGGAAAGACTGTCATCACCGTTAACATTACTCCAGCGGAGTTTCCAAAGATGCGAGATGAATGATTAGCTACTCATTAGTTAGCTTTAACGTGTTTCACCTCAACTATCATATGAACATTTCCTCGCGGTTGGAAATCACCTTTGATTGTCATTTCCAATGGATCACAAGCCGCCACTAAATCATCAAGGATTTTGTTTGTCACTTCTTCATGGGAAATGTATTGATCGCGATAGCTATTGATATAGAGCTTAATGGCCTTTAGTTCAATAATCCGATCGCTTGGCACATAGCTAACGTGGATGGTTGCAAAGTCTGGATAGCCGGAAAAGGGGCATTTGCACGTAAACTCCGGCATCATCACCGAAATCGTGTAAATGCGTCCAGGGCGTGGGTTTGGAAAGGTAATCAGTTGGGCATTCTCAATTTCCCGTTCACCATATTTGACGCGTTCATTGGTCGCTGTGGTTGTGCTATCGAGATGAATAGTTGGTTCAATTGTTTGGCTCATAGGAAAATCTCAATTCATGGGGTCTTGAGACAATTTACACTGAAACTCATCTCCAATTCTAACTACAGCTTGAATTAATTCAGACTAGATTATGGCGCAAAATCTAACAGCAGCACCACACGGGTCCGATCGCTGCGATTCCAAGCCTCATGCTCTGCCGTATCATCAAAAATTAAACATTTACCATTTTCCCAAGCCTGCACATCATCGCCTACCCGCAGGGCACAATCCGGCGGAATCACTAATCCCAAATGACACCGCAATACTCCGTCCGGATATCCGGTATGTGGCGCAATGCAAGTTCCAGGAGCTAAGGCTGAGAACCCGGCGGTAGTTAGATTTGGAATTTGTTCCAGTAGGCGAGTTGTTTCGGGACAAAGAGCGCAATTTTTGGAGATTTTGACCCCATAGGCATATAGGCCAAACGTACTCCAGCCCTCTTTGTACAAATATTTTTCGCTCCAAGGGATGAAATACTCGCCCTGCAAGTCGCTCACTTCTTTTAGAATGAGTTCCCAATTTGATTCTAATATGCCAGCAAAGGGAAATTCTGAAGTCTCATAAAACGATCGACCATCTAGCACCCTAACGGTCCCTTTTGCTCGTGACGATAGGAGATTTACCAACCGTTTTAGGGTCTGAATCCATTCCTTGATGCCTCCAACCCGGCCCAGCACCGAGATTACGAAGACGACCCAGTACCAGCCTCGACGGACTTCCTCAATGAGTCGGGCTGAACTAGAGGCCAGAGATTTACGATCGTTCATAGCAAGTTTGTGTAATGCACTTGTGTAGCGCAGAGTAGTTTTATCAGCAAAATCGTATGTTAACTCACCGAGGGATCTATCTATAAAATCCAATGGCTAACAACTAAAAGGATGTGCGTTGGACCGATCGTCAGATAGATGCTGTAAGGCGTATTTTCATTATTAACATCAGTGAGAGTATAAAGCGTTACCGACTTGGTGTTACCGAATAATAAAGGTTGAACGGTTTGGATGAGTTGGTTTAGGGCCGATCGATGCGCCTTGTAAGGATTGATCTTAGAGTCTTCAGTTTTGGGATCTTTAGTTTCAGGATCTTCAGTAAAGTATTCTTCAGCCAAACAGCATCCCACTAGCCATGGACCAAATGCTTCAGCCGTAAGTTGACTAATATTTTCTTTCGCATTCCAGGAATCTGATGTTGCATCCCGATCGATCGTACTGAGTAACGATTCTAAATGAGCTTCAGGAAGCGGGGCTTCAGTATAAGTTGATTTAACGAATTGATAGGCAGCGGAGACGGATTGTATAGGTTCTGTAGCGCTGAAAAGTTTAAAATCTAAAAGAAAATTTGGACCGTAGGCCAGTTCACCGTATTCGAGTTCGGTGGCGAGGATTGAGGATAGGAGTGAGATGTAGTGGGTGTCGGCGGTGAGCGTCATGGTAGAGGACTCAAAAGATGGACTTATCCTAGGCGATTATCGATTATGTGTCCAAAAAATAAGATCCACGGAATTCCATGGATCTTGATTTGGGAAATTTCTAACCCAGTATTTCGATCAAAGCTTTGATCAAAGTATTAATTGCAATTTAGAACACTTGTTCAATTTCGTTGATTTCGGGGATTTTCTCGCGGAGTCTCCGTTCGATACCCATACGAAGCGTCATGGTTGAACTTGGGCAAGAACCACAAGCACCATTAAGACGTAGTTTTACAACAGGGCCGTCGATTTCAACGAGTTCAACGTTTCCGCCGTCCGAAATGAGATAGGGACGGAGTTCGTCGAGGACAGTTTCGACATTATCCGTGGTCAGTGCAAGAGACATAGTAGTTTTGTCAATTTGTAGTAGTTTCGATCGTAGCGGGTTATTTGAACTTATTTCAACAATTTATTTCAACAGTTGCACATTCGTGAATTCAAAATCCATCGTGACAGGCTGTTTATTTTCATCCAAAGTTGAAATGGTCCGACGAGTCAAGACCTGATAACCGCCAATGGAGCTATAAATATCTTCAAAGTCTTGCTTCTCGCCCTTCTGTTCACCTGTTTCAGGATCGCTGTATACCGAGTCATATTTGTGAGACAAGTAGCCTTCGGGTGATTCATGACTTGAGAAGGTGTTGATCTTAACAAACTGACCGTGAATGTTGCGATAGACCAAGACAATCTCATTATTACGAACCCGATAATGATCCCGCTTGCCGTCCATCAAGACTTCGATCGCACCCGTGGAATCGGTATCGCCAAAAGAAAAGACGTTGCCCGCGTGGGTCTTCTCGAAAGGACGACGGACCCGGTGAATGGCGGTTTCCCAGAGTTGGCCCATCACGGCTTTCAAGACCTCTTCATCCGCGATTTCCGTGACTTCGCCTTTGTAACCCATGCGAGGATCGGGCGAGACAAGGGCTTTCCCGTGGAACTCGGTCCCATTGCAACGGTAGGTCACATCAGCGCTGTATCCAGGAAAGCTATCGTCCCAAGTGTAGCGGTTGTCGTAAGCAGCCCGAAAAAGTGTAGTCGCGTCAGTGGTGGGTGCAACGTTCATAAACGAAAATCTCCGATCGGTTGGGTTCTTAGTTGGGTTGTCATAGCCGTAAACAAACGTTATTTACCGCTGGCCCTTAGTCTAGATTAGCGCGAGAGGTATGATTGTGGGTGTTGTTTTCCGGGCGGATTCCATGCCTCAAGTCAAAATTTACGGTCTTCAGTCTCAGCTCAATCCGATCAAGACCAAGCTGTCAGATGTGATTCATTCTTGCATGATGGATGCGTTTCAATATCCAGTCGAGAAACGTTTTCAGCGCTTTTTTCCGATGCTTCCTGAAGATTTTATTTATGCACCCGATCGATCGTCTCGTTACACTATCGTCGAATTGAGCATGTTTGAAGGGCGTAGCCTGGAGGCAAAAAAGCAGTTTATTCGATTGATGTTCGATCGCTTCGAGACGTTGGGCATTACGCCAAATGATTTAGAAATAACTATTTATGAAACACCGAAGCATAATTGGGGATTTCGCGGGTTGCCGGGTGACGAACATGCTTTGAATTATAATGTGAATGTCTGAGATAAGTGTTTGAGATAAATGTCTGAGATGAACGTATTTCAATGGTGATTTAAGATGGCGGGACGATCGGTTTTTCTAGTGTCATTAGTTTTACTATTAGGCGGTTGCGCGGGAAACCAAGATGCTGAAAATGCGCTAAAACCGGATGCTCGATTGAACAGTAATCCGGGTGCTGTTTCAAGTCCTGCTCCCTCGTCTAATCCCTCATCCACACCAGAACCAACCCCGATCGCAAGTCCGACAGAACGTCCAACAGCAACTCCGATCGGCTGGCAAGATCTTGACAAAACCCCAGCCCAATTGCGTCCGTATGTAGATGATATGTTGGCGCTGAATTTGATCTCCCCAGATGCTCAGATGACCGACGCTAATAGTTTAAATGCTCCTATTTCGCGTCGAGAATTTGCTAAGTGGTTGCTGCTGACGAACAATCGCTTCTACAAATCTCGCCCAACCAAACAAATTCGCATCGATCGCCCCAGCAGCACACCCGTATTTCAAGATATTCCAACCTCTGATCCAGATTTTGCAATTTTACAGAGTTTAGCGGATGCAGGAATTTTGCCGAGCACCTTATCTAGAGATACGAAGAATGAGGGTAAAAGCGATCGATTTAACCCTTCAATAGCCTTGACTCGTGAAGAGTTACTTCGCTGGAAGATGCCGCTCGATAGTCGTTCGTTGCAAGCCGATGTTCCACCGATCGAAAGCTTACGGAAAACCTTACCCTTCCAAGATTTAAGTAAAGTCATTCATCCAGAAACGCTGCGACTAGTTGCATTAGATTTGAAAAATGGCGATCGGTCAAATTTACGCAGATCCCTTGGCTATACGACATTACTACAACCACAACGATCGGTCACGCGAGCAGAAGCAGCGGCGGTCTTATGGTCGATCGGCTCAGAAGAAGGTGGGTTGACAGCGAAAGATGTTCTTAAGGATTCATCATCACTACCCGAACCATCAATTCCCGCAACGGCAGAACCAACAGTATCACCAACGCCGACCCCATCGAGGGAAACTAAGACAACCTCATAGCGGCTGTTTGAAAGGAACAAGAGAACCCCTCAGAGCCGCAAGTAGTACTCATTTAGTATTCATTTTCAGTTTCTTGGGTATTATTGACATGAGCAATGTCGTCATCATTCTAAGGAAGCATCCATGAAACGCACCCTGCAGAGTTTTCAGACCGCTTTAGGATTAATCAGCAGCCTTGCAGTGGTCTCGATCGTAGTCGGCAACCTAACAGCAACTCCTGCTCAGGCCCAAGCGGCTTACGGAAGCTATATCGGAGTGGGTGGAGCGATCGGAGTGACTGAAGGTGGCGGTGAAGGCCGGAAGATTTCGGGTGTGGTGGCGGGTCGTTATAAATTGTTAGAAGCACCCATTTCATTGCGCGGACAAGTATTCGTTGGAAGTGGAGTCGCGTTAGTGCCCACTGTTTCCTACGATATTCCAATTAACTGGCAAACCGATGCCTATGTGGGGATTGGAGCAGCTATTCCTGTGAGCGGCGTGACTCCGGTGGGCGATAGAACCGGATTTGCTATTCAACCGGGAATTGACTACTCGTTGCCCAATAGCAATATGGTGCTTTTTGGAAATGCGGTGATCTCGTTTGATGCTTACAAAGACACCCATCGCACAGCAGCAACCCTCCAAGGCGGCGTTGGCTTGCGGTTCTAAAAAACGGGTTAGGATAAATAACAGATGTTATGGGCACCTGCGAAATGATCTTGACTCCTCCCGATCGCAAAAAGATGGACGAAACGAACGATCGCCTTTTCTATGAAGATGCGCGGTTGGTAACCCATGTAGATGCGGGATTCATTGCTCAGTTGACGGACGTATACCGCGATCGGCTCAAACCGGGAATGCGGATTTTTGACCTAATGAGCAGCTGGGTATCGCATTTGCCCGATGACATTGAGTTCGAACATGTGGAAGGCCACGGGATGAATGAGGAGGAGCTAGCCAAAAATCCTCGACTGAATCATTATTTTACTCAGAATTTGAATGAGAATTTAAAGCTCCCACTTCCAGATCAAAGTTTTGATGCGGTAATTTGCACGGTATCGGTTCAATATTTGCAATATCCGGAGGCTATTTTTGCCGAAATCTATCGGGTATTGAAGACCGATGGCATCTGCATTATGAGTTTTTCAAATCGGATGTTTTATCAAAAGGCGATTGCAGCATGGCGAGATGGCAGTGAGCGCGATCGGGTCAATTTGGTCAAATCTTATTTTGGCTCGACGACACAATTTAGTACGCCGGAAGTGGTGGAGAAGCAGGCTGGGGCAGTTTCTCCGATTTTAAAGATGTTGGGAATGGGTGGCGGCGATCCGTTTTATGCGGTGACTGCAAGACGCATGCTATAAACCCAGGTGCTAAACCCGATTTAAATCACTGTTTAGACAACCGCTGAGATTAGCCTAGATTACAGCCGACTCGTTCAGCACCAAGGTTTTGCGCCCAGCATCCAAGGTGGCGATCGTACCCACCGGAATCACGGCATTTTCCCGTAAATGACCAAACATCAAATTGTACAAAATCGGGGTGGTTAATCCTTGGGTCCGATCGCGTAGAACTGTCTCTAGGCTTAGGGTTTGGATAAAGGTCGGCAAATGTTCCTTCGGGTAACAATCCATAAAATGACCAAACACAATCCCCGCTGCGTCCTGTAACTTTCCTGCCAAAAGAAGCTGGGTCAACATTCGATCGATGCGATACGGTTCCTCGCCCACTTCTTCCAAAAACAGAATTTTCCCTTTAGTGTCGGGTTCGTAAGGCGTGCCCAAAAGATTCGTCACTAGGGTCAGGTTGCCGCCAATTAATCTGCCCGTCGCGACACCGGGATAAATCGTAATCAGCCGATTATCCCGTTCAACCGAGTCATTCTTTTCGGGCTGGGCAATGCTGCCGGGAACCGATCGATTCATAATAGTCCGCCGAAACTGAGTCATCGCATAATCACCGACCCGAGTAAGTCCTGATGGACCATGGAAGGTGATGAGTCCGGTTTTTTGATGAATGGCAATTAGTAAGCTGGTGATGTCGCTGTGACCAACTATTACCTTAGGATTACGACGAATCAAGTCGTAGTTCAAATAGGGCAACAACCGACAACAGCCATAGCCTCCAGAGAACGTGACAATGCCGCGAATGTCCGATCGGCCAAACATCTCATTAATATCTGCCGCCCGATCGCGATCTTGGCCTGCTAAATAACCATATTGATCCTGAAGGTGCTTGCCTAAAACCACTTCAAAGCCGTACTGCTCCATCGTTTCCTTTGCAATCTGCACGTCTTCTGATTCATAGACATTGCTCGCCGGAGCCACCATTCCCACCCGATCGCCTGGTTTCAACATCGGCGGCTTAATGGAGATTGAGGACATTGGAGCTTGAGCTTGGACCGGATTGCGATCGAAACCAGCAGTAATACTCAGAGCAGTAGCGCTCATGGTTCCAGCAAATAATATACGACGCTTCATGATGGGGAATGGCTTAAATGGGCTGGTATCCCAGTGTAAGACCCGTTTTCGCTTGCTTCATGAATAATATTTGTAAACTACTGACATTTGATTCTGGTGCGGGTTTTAGGTATTTTGAATGGGAGCCGATTGCTCAAACCAAGTCTAGGTAGGGATTTTAGGGATTTTGATTACCTTAGAATCAAATCCAAGAACAAAAACATTCCTAGCATCAAGAATCGTGAAATCTAGCGCTGTGACGGTGAATCCGCTTAAAATTTGACTGTTTTTAGATCGCTTTGAAAATAAGCGATTATAATCACCTCGCCATCTCAAAAAGATTACTGGACGGTATTTGACA
>JAYUEU010000315.1:0-12416 GCA_043739065.1 Synechococcales cyanobacterium
TGGAGCTGGGATCCAAAGGAAACCTGGGCATTGATCACTTGGCTCGTATTTGCGGCCTATCTTCATTCCCGCATCACCAAAGGCTGGCAGGGTCGTCGTCCAGCGATTTTGGCCTCCATTGGATTTATTGTCGTCTGGATTTGCTACTTGGGCGTGAATCTGCTGGGGAAAGGACTTCACAGCTATGGTTGGTTCTTGTAAGTTCTTATAAGTTGATCCCTATTCTCTAACGGCCCACCCATGACTCACGATCGCTGCTTCACCCCGCTTGATGATGATGAAGTGCTTTATGTCCCTTCTGGCGGGATTTTGATGTCGAATCCAACGTTCAAAGTTGCCGAATTTCTGGATTCACTAGCACAACTGGTCAGCGATCGTGAGGCGGAATGGTCTGAAGATCATGAGGGCTGGTTTGCGGATGGTGTGGACTGTCAGGTGATGCGATTGACGGGAGCAGGTTGGCAACATGGCAATGTACGAATCCGGTTAGAATTTATGCCATCAAAAGAGCCAGAAAGTTTACCCGAACGATCGACTAACCGCGATCGGGTTCGGCTCAGGGCCAAGACCGTCAGTTCGGATACGGATGAGTACATCGACTTATAAATCCTGCAAAAATTAAATTCTGTAAAAATGCCCTGGACTTCTTTTCACGCACAAGTTCACCAGACCCTGCGCGATCGTAAACTTCTGCCCTCTGGTGCAAAAATCCTGATTGCTGTATCTGGCGGTCAGGATTCGGTGTGTTTGGCCCAGCTACTTTTAGATCTGCAACCGCTGTGGTCTTGGAATTTATCGATCGTCCATTGCGATCATCGTTGGCGATCGGACTCAGCAGACAACGCGCGTCATGTGCGATCGATGGCCCAAGTCTGGGGATTGCCCTACCATGAAGTCGTTGCAGAACTAGATGTGTCCACAGAGCAAAAAGCCCGAAACTGGCGCTATGAGAGGTTTACTGCGATCTCAAACACTCAAAATTATACTCACATTGCCCTTGGACATACCGCAACCGATCGCGCTGAAACGTTAATTTACAATCTTGCGCGGGGTAGTGGCGCTGAAGGAATGCAGGCTTTAGGTTGGAGCAGGCTTGCGTACGAGAATTCATGCATTCAAGTAATCCGTCCATTGCTCGCTGTGACCCGAACTCAGACGGGTGATTTTTGTCGCTATCGACAGCTTCCGATTTGGCATGATACGACCAATGACGACTTAACCTACTCGCGAAATCGGATCCGTCAGCAAATTATTCCATTACTTCAAGACGCACTGAATCCCCAAGCCGATCGGCACCTTGCCCAAACCGCAGAACTCCTCACCGCCGACGTGTTGTTTCTTCAAGAGCAAACTCAAATTTTGTATGGCCAAGTTGTCGAAAATTCTGGCTTGGGCAATTCTGGCTTGGGCAATTCTGGCTTGGGGAATTGTGACAAACTTCACCGACGCAAACTTTCAGCGGCACCATTAGCACTTCAACGAAGAGTGTTACGTCTATTTTGTAAATCGGTATTAAAAATCAATCCAACCTTTGACCAGATTGAGGATCTGCTGATACTCCTAACCTCACCGTCTCGATCGCAGAGTTCTACGTTTAAAGGCGGGGCGATCGGGGTCGTAACGGGAGATTATTTAACGTGGAGCAAGGCTAATCAGGGGAACTAAGCCGCAAGTTGTGGCTCTTGGGTCAAGCTAGCAAAATATTCATTCACCTGAGCTAACGCCTGACGCTGATCGTGACCGGACTGACTAAATTCAGACAGGCTACCAGCAATAAACTCAACCCGTCCCTTGAGATCCGTAAGTCTATCTTGGAATGGCTGGAGCATTTCATCATACAGCGCAAGTTTGGCCTGACTATCCGCCAACAACACCCGATTGTCTTGCAATGCCTGGTCCTGAGCTAATAACATCTGGTGCTGAGGCATTAGGTCTTGCTCCTGCTGAGTCACCATGCTTTGAGTCTGCTCAATAGAACTACGGATTTTGGCAATCTGCGTCTCAACTTGGACTAATTCATCCGATCGTTGCTGACGGAACCCCTCAATCTGCGCGAAGACCGGACCTAAATTAAATCCATTTTCAGACGCATGAGGATCAGGCTTACCTTGACGACGAGCCAGAATAGTCTGGTGCTGGTGCAAAACACTTTCCTTTTCCCGTACACTGCGACGCTGACCGACTAAGGTTTCATTCAAGAATTGGTATGCGTCCCGTTCATCGGCAAGTTCATTCTCTAAATTCAACCGATCGAAATCATTAGCCTCAGACACCCGGTTTTCAAGTTCGTCGATTTCTTTTTGCTTCAGTTCCAACTCTTCTTCTTGACCTGAGACAAAATCCAAAGACCGTTTAAAGTCACTGGAAATATCATTAATTAGACTCTGGAGTGTTTCGATATTCATCGCTTCTAGAGCCGCCACATCGACTTGTTCCGCAATATTCACGCCATCAAGTCTTTCCGTCATTCGGTAGAGCTGCTGATGGATTTCCTCATGATGTTGCAATTGTAACGTCAGCGCTTGGGCATAATCCTGCTTGGCCTGTACAACAGACTGCTGAACCTGTAGCTCCGCCTTGGCTTTTTCTAGTGCATCGGAGGCATCCCGCCACTGTTGCCACTGAATCTGATGGGCTTGGGTGCTTGCATCCAGTTCAGTTTGCTGAGCTTCAAGCTGCGATCGGTACTCGCCAACGCGTTCCCAGTGGGTCTGAAGCTGGGACTGTTGTTGACCGATCACCTCTTGGGCAAAGCCAGTCTGTTCTTGCACGGTATCCAGAGATGCTATTGCCTCTTCGACCCGTTTCAGCAGTCCACCAATATGCTGTGCCTTTTCCGTATCCAGTACTGCATCCTGTTGGATCTCGGATTTACGATCCTCCAGCCGATTCATCTCACCCCTAAGGTGATCCCATGCCCCTTCCAGTTCCTGCTTTTGACGATCGAATTCTATCTTTTGCCCCTCGACTTCAGTGCGAACCTGTTCAAACTGCTCCCGTTGAGACTCCATCTGTTCGGCATCGCTTTCCATTTGCTCAAGCTGCTCCCGCCGAGCCTCCATCTCCATCTCGCGACGATTGAGTTCTTGACTTTGATAGGTCAAAGACTGTTTCCACTGCTCAATTTCTTCCTCTTGAGTCTTGAATTTTTCTTGTAGACGCGAGAAATTTTGCAGAATACTGACTAAGGGCCGTCCGGCTTCCTGAATGCGCTGCACTTGACGGTTATTGGTTAAGTCAGCTAGCAGAAGTGTTCCTGATGGATATCGACTCGCCTCCTCTGCCGGAACAATTTCTTCCCCCGTAACGGCAGTCCAATTCTGCTCGGCTCGCTGGCAAGCCAAGAGTTTTAACTCAGTCTTACTGCCCCCCATCAGACCGCTTTTCTTTTGAATGACTTCTGCCAAATACAGCACGCGGTTAGCCCTCTATCATTTCTGATCGCAAATCCTAGCAATCTGAGTCCTAGTATGCCACTTCAAGGCATGAAATAGCGGTTAGGCTGGACGGCTAGAATCAAAAAGTTGCCATGTTATTCAATTTGTATCCATTAGCACATTGGATTTGCGTCATGCTGACAGTCCAAGATCCACGGCACAATGTCTTAACCAATTATGCCCAAGCTTCACCGCATTCATCAGTCCAATGTAAAATCTCCTTAAAGGTATTTTCAAAGAATTTATTGGTCTTATTTTTTGGCCTTGTTGGGATATTCATTGGGATCGAGGTGGTATGCAGGGAGAATTGAGTGAAATTGATATTCGCAGCATTCTTCAGTTGGTTGAACTGGGGCAGCGGACGGGACAACTTTTGGTAGAGACTTATGCCTGTGCGACTGATCGTACCGCCGATCGGACTTGGTATGTCTTTTTTCTAAATGGTCAGGTGGTGTATGCGGGTAACCCGGCCACAGGTTTGTCTCGATTACGGGGATTTCTAGCATCTTATGGCTTAGAGAAAGACTTTCAACGGATTACTACCACGCCAGACTCAATTGCCAACGCGCCAGAATACGGTGCCCTATGGCAACTTTTAGAAAATCGTGTCATCTCCACTACTCAGGCTAAAGAAATTCTTCAGGGGATGGTTCAAGAAACCCTGTTTGACTTGCTGAGTTTACAGCAGGGATATTTTATTTTTGAGATGGGTGCGCCTTTAACTCCGCAACTTGTGACCTTGCCCGTGATGCCGATCGTGACCACCACGCTTCAGCAGGTTCAAGAGTGGAAACAATGGTATCCCCAAGTTCATTCGCCAGAGCAAATCCCTCTGATTATTGATGCTGATGCCCTTCAAGCAGCGCTCCCAACGGTCACGGTTAAAACCTTACTCAGCTTCGTGGATGGTCAAGCATCTCTGCGTCAAATTGCCCGTCGCCTAAATCGAGATGTGCTGGCGGTGACTCGTGCCTTGTATCCCTGTATTCAACGAGGGTGGATCCAGTTTGTAGAGGACGATCGGACCCGAAGCAGTCGCTGGGATTATTCGACCGTGAGTACCCCGCGTCCCATGCCCTGTGTGGCTTGTCTCGATGATGCGGCAACCGTCCGTCATAGTGTAGAAAATATTTTAGAACGGCATGGCTATCGATCGGTGTTGTTGGCTGACCCCGTGACGGCCTTAAGTCAGTTTTTTACTCACAAGCCGGACTTAATTCTTTGCGATATCACGATGCCTGAGCTAGACGGGTATGAAGTCTGTGCCATGTTGCGTCAGTCTAGTTATTTCCGGCAGACTCCGATTGTGATGCTGACGGGACTGGATGGGTTTATCGATCGGGTGCGGGCGCAGATGGTGGGAGCGACGGACTATCTAGCTAAACCCTTTGGCGAAGAAGAACTTGTAACAATTGTTGAAAAATATGTTGGATTGGGACGGATTGAGAGTCCTAATTCGTCTCAATCTGTAGAAATGGACCCAGAAGAAGAACCTTGGCCCGAAATCTAGGCGGTAGTTTTGGTCTCTAAATGCCAATACGCGAGCAAATACGGTGTCACGTACAATGCCACTCATCCCTTAACCAGTCGAGATAAGGCTGAAATCTCTACTTTTGTAGATAGGAAGTCTGTTTATCCCACATTCCGCTAGTTCCAAAAGTCGAAAATAATTAAAAAATGAAACCCGCTCCTAGCCTGCATCTTAGATTTTGCAGTACATGTAAACTATAGCTATTTGCGCCATTATTTCCTGAATAGAGCGTGTCAAACCCATTGCCTTCGTTTTAATTAGAAATCTGAATCTGGACTAGCGGAATGTGGGTTTATTTTGACGATTGAGGGTACCTTATTACTAACCCCGGTTTTACGATCGGTCGATGGGTTGGCAAGTGCGGTCGCCAAATTTAGGCAGAGGGTTATGAGTACAGTTCTGGTGGTCGAAGACAGTGTGACTCAACGGGAGATGATTACGGACTTGCTCAAGGGAAGTGGCTTGAGTGTGTCCATCGCAACCGACGGAGTTGAAGCATTGGAGCACATTGAAGGACATCGTCCGGATCTTGTGGTCCTAGATATTGTGATGCCTCGGATGAATGGGTATGAGGTTTGTCGTCGAATTAAGGCAGATCCTAAGACTCAGAATGTTCCGGTCGTGATGTGTTCTTCAAAAGGTGAAGAATTCGATCGCTATTGGGGCATGAAGCAGGGGGCTGATGCGTACATCGCCAAGCCATTCCAGCCGACTGAGCTAGTGGGAACCGTGAAGCAGCTACTACGAGGTTAGAGGGTGAAGTTATGGTAGGAATGCCCGATTTTTTGACCGGGCGCGGTCAAGACCAATCCCCTGAGTTTCAGGAATTGGAAAGCCCAGAAGGTGAGTTGCATCTGCGCTTTTATGTGTCATCTGGAGAAGAGTTTGCCTTGCCTGCCACTGGAATCCGGGAAGTTCTCTCCCCAGTTCCCGATCGCATTACTCCCGTGCCCAATGTTTCTCCCCTACTTCTTGGAACCTTGAATGTTCGAGGTCGTGTGGTCTGGGTAGCAGACTTGGGACAGTTCCTTGGCGACGTAACCCCATTGAATACCGATCGCCAAGAAATCTCCGTGATTGCTGTCGAGGATCAAGACATCTTATTGGGCTTGGCCGTCGATCGAATTGTAGGGATGGAATGGCTCGATATTGAGAAAATACAGGCCCCAACAACCGTCCCGGATGGTGTAGCTCCTTTTTTACGCGGGGAGTGGGTCATGGGAAAAGGGGAGCGTTTTTTGCGTCTCTTGGACCAGATTTCAATTCTTCGATCGGCCAGGTGGGCCGCTTAGAGGAGGTGACGGGCATGGAATTTCAGGAATCAAGCGAATAAATGTTCACTTCCTGAAATATTCAGTATCCTGAAGTACTCATGTCCATCCACAAAATAAATACTCTTTATATTTTATCTCCCCTCGTCCCAATCTCTAGGCAGTCCATTGATCAACATTACATTCATATCAACATCTTAAAACGCCAGAGCCACCCTATTCACGCTCAGAAGCGTGACGCTTCACAAACAGCATTCAATAACGGCATTCAATATTGACAGGAGGAGGACCATGACCCGCAGCACTGATTTTGCACAGGAATATCAACAGGCAGAAAAAGCCTACATGCAGGGACGCTACGATGAAGCGGCAGCGGCGATCGATCGTCTAGTTGTAAGTCATCCTCAAGATCCCAATGCACGGTTATTGCGGGGACACATCTACTGTTATGGGCTTCAGCGCTACGACGTTGCCCAAGAGCAATACCAAGAAGTTCTGGGATTAACCCAAGATCAAGAATACATAGACTACGCCAATAGTGGACTAACCTATGCCCGTCAATCTGCCGAAGATATGGCCTATGACGGATTAAGTCGTGGTTCCGTTTCTGGATCACTGAACAGTGAGGACCATGGCACGGCTTGGCAATCTGCTGATAATGCTTCTGATTCGCTCATTTTGACCGACATAGATATTGAAGATGACAATTCTACTGAGTTTCCAATAGATGCATCGAATCTGTTCGAGTCCTCAACCTATGCAACAGCCAAAACGGCCACTAGTCAACCCGCAATGACTAACATAATGGATGACTTGGTGGAAGGTGACTCGGAAACAATGGGTATGCCCCCTTCGCCCATGGATGATCCGTTTGCGATGCCATCTAGTTTCGCTAGCTCTACTCCTTCTGGAGAGGCAGAAAGTCCTTTTGCTGGGGATGAGGGATTCATGGACCGGGCTTGGGAGGATTCCGATGCCGAGGATGTCTTTAGCGATTTTAATGATGCGTTTGTTCCAGATTTCGATGCTATGGGTTCCAGTGTCACCGAAGTTAGCAATCGGGGTGAAGACACGTCATCGCAGGGTCCCAATTCCAACGTGAGCAAGCCTATTGCACCCGTATTTCCGACCACAAGTTTACCCTTCCAAGAAATGGACGATCGCTGGGGATCTGAAGCCGATTCCATTGAGGAAACCATGTTCATGTCTGGCAATGAGCTTGGCTCAGCAGGTGGAATCCCTGGCTTGATTTCATCGCCTTCGTCAAGTTTTTCGCAAACTGCAAACAGTAGATTCACCGCTCCCCCTGCTCAGGGTAATGGAATGGACTTTATCGATAATTTTGATGAATTTGATGACTTAGGCAATCTCGCTGACTTTGACATGTCTGAGGATTCCGCTGGATTTACCAGTCCATCAGTCGGTGGCTCGTTTGCGATGGCAGGCGGGACCGGGGCCTATGGTCAGGATGCGATCGATCGAGATGCGGTCGGGATCTCAGGATTTGGTCCTACGGCGGATCGAGCGGGAGATTCAGGCTTTGCGACTACTTACCTCCCTGATGACGATGACTTTAGTCTCTTGGGTGGTGCCAATGAGTCCATGCCAACATTTACGCAAATGGACAATCAGCGAGTCGATAGCACTCCGACCATTGAGCAGGGGGTCTTTGCACCCTTAGAAAATGCTTCGTTTGCAGGAAAACAGTTAGCAGTAGCGGTGGCGGCTGGGGTTGCTTCGGCATTGGCAGTGGCCTTGGTTAGCTTTACAACGGCAAATGCAGTTAACCTCACCAATGCGTCTCCAGCGGAAAAAGAGGTCCAAGAAAAAGTGATTGGTCGCTTGCGTAGCAGCAGTCTTTGGATGGCTTTAGCTGGAATGGTGGGCGGTGGCGGGGCGGCCTACGGCATTGGCCAGCTTACGACTCGTCATATGAAACGATCGACCACTGACCTGAAAAAACAATTTGACGCAGTGTGTGGTGGCAACTTGAGTGTGCGATCGACGGTTCATGCTGAAGATGAACTCGGTGAACTATCAGCGGGCTTTAATCAAATGGCCCGAGTCATTCTATCGACCACTAGTGAAGCTCAGCGCAAGGCTGAGGAACAAGAACAGGCAAAAGAAGATTTGCAGCGCCAAGTGATTCGGTTACTGGATGACGTGGAAGGTGCAGCCCGAGGGGATTTGACGGTACAAGCCGAGGTGACCGCCGATGTATTGGGTGCCGTTGCAGATTCCTTCAACTTAACCATTCAAAATCTCCGTGAAATTGTCCAACAGGTGAAACTGGCTACCCGTCAGGTGAGTAAAGGATCCACCGAGAACGAAATGTTTGCTCGCGGCCTTTCGTCTGATGCGTTGCGTCAAGCGGAAGAGTTGGCCGTGACCTTAAATTCGGTTCAAATGATGACCGAATCCATCAATCGGGTGGCCAACAGTGCTCGCGAGGCGGAGGACGTGGCTAAACAGGCGACGGCGACGGCTCAGAAGGGCGGAGAAGCGGTTGAACGCACGGTGGCAGGGATTCTTGAAATTCGTGAAACCGTTGCAGAAACGACCCGTAAGGTGAAGCGATTGGCTGAGTCTTCTCAGGAGATTTCCAAGATTGTAGCCTTGATTTCTCAGATTGCGTCTCGGACTAACTTGTTGGCCTTGAACGCCAGTATCGAAGCGGCTCGTGCAGGGGAAGCCGGGCGGGGGTTCGCTATTGTGGCAGATGAAGTCAGACAGTTGGCCGATCGGGCCGCCAAAGCATCCAAAGAAATCGAACAGATTGTCTTGCAGATTCAAAGTGAAACTGGATCTGTGATGGTTGCTATGGAAGAAGGGACTCAGCAGGTGATTGAGGGGACTCGGTTGGCCGAACAAGCCAAACGAAGTCTCGATGACATCATTCAGGTGTCCAATCGGATTAATACCCTGGTGCAATCCATTACCTCGGATACGGTTGAGCAAACCGAAACCTCGCGTGCGGTGGCCCAGGTCATGCAGTCCGTTGAATTGACGGCCCAAGAGACCTCTCAAGAAGCTCAGCGTGTGTCGGCATCCCTCCAAAATCTGGTGGGAGTTGCGCGTGACTTGCTAACCTCTGTGGAGCGTTTCCGAGTAGATACCGTCGATCGGAACTAGAATTATCCCACTTCATCTGTGATGGGTTGAGGCCATCCGATCGTCATAGAGTTGTGAGATTTTCTGCCGTTCTGAGAGGTTTGCGATACATTGGCAATATATTAGCGATACACATTAGCGATACACAGAGGGAGTAGATTCACAGCAAAAGCGAATTTGTGCTTTTGGTTAGAGTTTATTTTTTGTTAGGTTCTTTAGGTTTGACTCGATTTTGACCAAACCTTTTCAAGCGTGATTAACAGACAGGGATAAACCTATGCAGCCGGAACAACAACAGCGAATCATGGGCTACTTTATTGAGGAGGCAAAGGACCACCTCAATACAATTGAGCAGGGATTGTTGAATCTGCAGGGAACCCTCGACGACTCTGAGATGGCCAACGAACTCTTTCGCGCAGCCCATTCAGTCAAAGGAGGGGCGGCGATGCTGGGGCTTGCGGGGATTCAGCAAACTTCTCACAAATTAGAAGATTATTTTAAAATTCTCAAAGAGACTCCGAGTATTCGGGTCGATCAAAAGCTGGAGACTCTTCTTCTTCAGGTTTTTGATACTCTTAATGGTCTTTTAGAGCAGCTTCAGACTCCACTCGGTCTGACGGACGAGGATAATCAGTCTGCTTTGCGTGATGCTAATCCCGTGTTTGTTGAAGTGGATCGACATCTACAGGCAATGATGGCATCAGCTGATCCCACATCGGTTGGCCGAGCAATGTCCGTGTCATCGCGCGCGTTAGTATTCCAAGAGCAGGTTCCGGCTAAATTACGAGAACTGCTCGATCTGTTCAAGCAAGTCGATGCAAATCCATCGCTGCGATCGAATCTTCAGCGTGTTTGTGCGGATTTACGAGGATTTGGTGAAACATTTGCCTTAACCAATTGGATTGCACTTTTGGAGTTGACAGAGCGGGCGGTGCTGAACCCTGAGAATTCTGGTCGAGTTTTAGCGGGAATTACGCTGAAGGATTTGAAGCAGGCACAGGCTCAGATTTTGTCAGATCAAGATGGTGCGATCGCGGCAAGTAACGCATTAGTCGCATTAGCACCGCTTTCGACAGAATCACTTATGGGCGATCTCGATGATTTCTCAAGTCTCTTTGATGGCAATGACTTAGAATTAGACCTTGGTTTTGACTCGAATACATCAGATTCACTGGATCTGGGTTCGCTTGAATCCGGCGACTTTGACCTGTTCGCAGATACAGATCTCACAGATCTCTCTGTCACCTCTAGTAGTGATAGTTTAGAGCTAGATGGCTTAGAGCTAGATGGCTTAGACTTAGCCGCAGGTGGTTTGGATACAACTTTAGATACCTCAGACAATCTGCGAGACAGTTTAGAGACGTTTGAGAATTCCCAGGGATTGAGCGGTCTTGAAGAATTGGACTTTGGGGATTTGCAAGCCGATGATTTGGGGTTAGGGATTTTGGACTTTGGGGATTTGCAAGCCGATGATTTGGGGTTAGGGATTTTGGCGGCTGAGCAAAATGAATTAGAAACTTCCTTTCAAGTGGTTTCTGCTGCTGAAGCGTCCTTTGAAAATCTTATGATGTTTGAAGGTTCTGGGCCTGAAATGGGACTAGCTGAACTCAATAGTTTGGCTGACTTATTTGAAGGTGAAGTTCCGGATCTGTCTTCGACTTGGCAAGTGGAAGAGGAGATCAATGACTCGACTGAATTGTCTTTGGATGATTTGGGATTGCAGGCAGATTTTCGTCCCGATCGGACCTTGAGTTCAGATGCAATGTCTGACGATGCGCTGGATGATTTGTTTGGTAGCGCCTTGTTAGATGATGCACCCGCGTCGTTAGATTTTGATTCGTCAGATGATGATTCTTTTCTTGGAGGTTTTCTAGTTGGAGACTCGCTAGGTTTAGATGATTTAGGTTTAGACACTTTGGATTTGGCTACTCCAGAAAATTTGGATCAAGATGATTCTTCGTCATTTACTGATTTGGGTGGGTTGTTTGGCCAATTAAATGAGGCAGACTTAGCGTTTAATCCGTCTTTAGATGATGAACTTGAGCCTCTAGAAGATCTGGAAATTGAAGGCTTTAAGTTCGATGAGGAGGAAGATAACTTTAGTGATCTGTTTATAGACGGAGACTCGGACATTACTTCTCCGACATCCACCGTCAGTAATTTGGATGAGATGGACTCGTTATTTGGCGATTCTTCTGATGATTTAGATCTTCCTGTTTCTGTTGGTTTAGATACGGTGAATTTGAATAGAAATGATTTGAATAGTTTGGAAAATAGTTCGACCTTGCTAGATCTGACGGATCCGGATGCGGAGAGTGATATTTTCTTGGGAATGGACGAACTGCTAGTGTTGGATTCTCTGGAAAGTGACACAGAGATGCAGTTTGATCCAAATCTAGACCTTGAATCTATTGATGATCGCGATAATGATTGGATGTTGCCAGGGGCTGAGCTAGAGAATTTAATGGGTTCTGATTTAGATTTAGGTTCTGATTTAGATTTAGGTTCTGATTTAGATTTAGGTTCTGATTTAGATTTAGGTTCTGATTTAGATTTGGGTTCTGATTTAGATTTGGGTTCTGACTTAGATTTAGGTTCTGATTTTAGCGATTTTGAAGATGGCCTAGTCTTAAACAATTTCTCATCTGATGTACCTGCCCTGGATAACTTATTGGATGCAGATGTTTCCGTGGATGGGTTGGATTTTGAAATAGTTGAAACTTCTGAATTAGATTCGGAGATGGCTGACAGTGATACTTGGGGCGATCTGGAGCTATCTTCTAGTGATGCTGGGGACTTGGACGATCTGTTGGGAATGGCCACGATCGGTGTTGCTGGTGTCAGCGCAATGGGTTTTGTAAGTGCAATACAAACTCCGACTTCAACGGGATCGAATCTTCTTGACTTTGGTGATGTGAGTTCTGATGATGTCTGGGACGATGACCTCTGGGGAGATACATCCTCAGAAATGCCTTCTAGCAATATTGCTTCTAGTACGATCGAGCTAGAGAATTTATCTGAATCCGATGATCTTTCAGAATTAGAGATTCGTGGAGATGATATGAA
>JAYUEU010000316.1:0-12015 GCA_043739065.1 Synechococcales cyanobacterium
CGCCAAACGTAACGCATGACGAAAGGTGACAGAACGAAAGGTCAGATTGTTTTTAATCGTATTTAACCAAGAGCTATCCTCGGGTTGCGTCAATAGAAATCGTTTGGATCTGACGATGCTCCGAGTCGTGCTAGATGCTCTAGTGCTGGATTCTAAATCAGTCTTGCTCTTCGTACTGATCTTGATTTGCTCTGATAAGTCACTTAAACTACTTACTATTTTTCCTAGACAGATTATTTCTAGGTAATCATGGGGCTGAATTGGAATTGTCTGTGCTCGAATCTGATGGATTAATTGTTGCCACTGTTCTTCCAAAGCCTTGGTACTGTTCTCTAGCATCTCTAACAGAACTATCCGTTTTTTGGAAGATTGCTTTTGCTTGAGAGCCATGGATAGATCTTGTAGGGCGATCGTAATTTGTTCGACAGTTTGTTTTATCTCCAATTGGATATGGTGAAAAAGAGAACCTTGAGAGGCATTTGCTATCAGCTTGGTCAAAGCGACCAACGTATGATTAATCTGGTTTGCATCTTCAATCAATCCGAGTAGTTGATTTCCCCTAAGACTGTCTGCCTTTTCGGTGGACCAGGCTGAGGTCCAGATGTCTCGGGCAATACTCAAATTTTGAATAGCCGTATCTTGCGCTTGCGTATATTGTTTTGTCTGTGCTTCTTGTCTTATCCGCGCTTCTTCGTCTGACGGTATAAAACCTGATGGATTGGCGATGCTTTCTGTCATGAACTGGGCGATCGTACTCAATGCCCCATAACAATTAGCAACTGCTTCCACCGTAGGCGTGTAGGGACGCACAATCCAAAAGACAGAAGCGATCAGCATCCCCCACAGTCCACCCAATAGGCAGAGTAAGCATTGCTCAAGCAGCATCGACATGGGAGCAAATGTAGAGAATTTTGCTAGGGAAATAACAAACATTAACAACGTTGTCACCCCAACACTCGTCGCCGCCGCACCCCACAGGCTGGCAAAAGTTAGCAAAAATACCACGGCAAAGGTTGCTGCAAGGGTTAGCCAAACGCTACTACTCACTAAGTTTGCCAACAGCAGCGCTAAAGTCACCGCAATTGCCGCCGCGCCCATGGCCTTGGCCTGTCGTTGGTAGGTGCCACTGACGACGACTAATCCTACGGAAAAAGCTGCGATGGTCGAAATGGTGGTGAGTCCAGGCTGATTTAACAAAAACCCTGTGACGATGGGTCCACTTAAGACTAAAAGCATACGCACGCCATAGCTGTAGGCAGGTTTACCGGATTGAATTTGGAACTGCTGCTGGAACCAGGCAAGCGATCGTTGTGTTATGGGGTTCATTAATTAATTTCGATAAAAATCTACCCACTGGATTTGGATTTCTGTTGTTCCTGGGGTGATCAGGGATTCAGGCAAACGTATTTCATAATAGCCTGCCTCATCCATCAAATATTTTCGATCGTAAGGCTTCATATTTTGGTCGTCCTAAATTAGGTAAGGATTCATTGTACTTCTGAACAGATCAGCAAATTAGTCCAAGCCATTCTCAATGTGCCCCGTCAATCCTATCCGACCAAAGGGATTACAAATGATTTAGAGATGGCTATGAGGTTGAAAGCCCACGGCAAACCCCGATCGTTCTATCGTTATTGGGTATACAAATCAACCTTGCTATGTCTGCGGTGATACGATCGTTAAAGATACTATGGGTAGGCGATAAGTTTACTATTTATTGTCCATCCTGCCAAGTTAAGTAGAAACGAATAAAGACAATTTTGTGAGAAGAATTGAATCGTTAATCGAAGGTTTTGAATTTATTGAGGTAGGTAATTCACGGAAAAATGATCGCCCTTTATTTCAAGAAATCGATGGAGATCTACGGAACTCGGCAAGCCTTACGATCGATATCGGATGCAGGTTCTTGCCATGAATAAACAAAGTGACTCAGATTGATAATATTAGGAAAGCGTTGACGTATTTCGGGCATTTGAACATCAAGCGCGGGACGATTTCCATAAGACTGTTGCCATATGCCTGCAATGATAGGTTTTACAATTGTTTGATTTTGTGATGAATTCAAAACACGCTGAATTAAATCCATAATGCAATCATTTTTCCCGCAATTTGCATAGACCATAGGATAGCGATCGATCGTCTCTGGAAATCTATTCCACATTTGCAATCGCGAATCATAACCCCCACCAACCATTTGATTCCCATCTGCAAAAAAAGCAGCCCCCACCGGAATGTTTGCCTTTTGCACCGGAATACTTGCCAGCGTCAGATAATCAACAATACCTTGCATCGCATGTCCAGCCGCCAACCGCCATAGTTCTATTTGAAAAATTTGGGCGCGACGATCGGCAGGAAGTTTGTTTTCTTCCGGCGTAATTTGGCTCCCATGCCATTGGGGTTCAGCCTCTTGAGGATAGAGCCGATCGACTTCTACAACATCTGTCGCAGTAATTTTTCCTGTTTTTAAATAGCGCGAAATCAATTCTTTACCACGATTGTTGAGTGCTCGTTCCATCAATCCCAATTGCGACGCTTCGCCATATATCCACAAATCTTTTACCGTATTCACCACCGAATCTGGCCCATGTCCTTTTGGATAGCGAATGTAATCAAATACAATACCATCAGGCTTATATTTGACGATTTGTTCAACTAACGTCAGAAAATCTTTGCGGAGAACTGGATGATAGGGATCGGCAAACGCTTCGTCTGGATTAAATGTTTGATTTTTAGTACGGGATGCAAGATTAGTATCTATTGTAGTTTGGCCGTTTCCATTACGAGCGATCGTGCCTTGTTTCCCAGCTTTTTGAACATACTCCGTTCCTACATTCAATGCAAATAGCCAAGTCGCAACCTTAAGCCCGCGTGCCCGCCCTTTTGTAATCACTTCCCGCAACAGATCTACATTTTCTTGGCCTTTTCCCGTCACAACCGATCGCCAAGCCGTAGGATTTTGATTAACTGGCAGAAGAACTTGACCATTAAAAAAAGTCTCCACAACGACTTCGTTATAACCTCTGTTCACAATATTATCTAAAATTTCGTCCACAGCCCCCGGTCTCGTATCACAAGGATAAAGCCGTAACCAAATCCCCTCGATTTTGAAATCATTTTGGCGGCGGCAATCGGTCAAAGTCTTGGCATGGGCCGCCACTAATTCGTCATAACGCATTTTGGCCGCAGTATTTCCTGAAAGAGCTGCTCGTCGGCTATCATTTTTGGCTGAAATTTCGCTGGAAGATTGCTGGCAATAAAGCGGATAGGGTTGGGATCGCGATTGGGCTTGGGCGGGAGATATCGGACTCAGGATAGTGGCTAGGATGGATGCGATCGTGAGTGAGAAACGTTTCATAGAAATTGACCCCAAGTCTATCCAAAGTATCGATTGCCGTCTTTCGCGCCGCAGAACTAATGATTCGTCTGGGATTGATTCAAGAATTAATGCCCTAAAATTTTAGAGTCAAATGGCAACATCACTGCACTAGAATTTAAAGAGAAGTTTGAGGAAAAATCCAAAAAAAATTAAATTTCAGTGCGATCGATGCAGAGATGCCGTACGATCGGACGCGAGTTCTATTGTTTTAAATCACCTAACTATCGTTATGTCTGAATCCTGGAATCGTCGGCATGTTTTATCTCTGTGGGATTTTGAACCCTGGGAATATGACACGATTCTCCAAACGGCTAGTAGTTTCCGCGAAGTTCTGTCCCGTCGTACTAAAAAAGTTCCGACGCTCCAAGGTCAGGTGGTTACTAATTTATTTTTTGAAAGTTCAACCCGCACCCGCAGTAGCTTTGAACTTGCAGCCAAACGCCTTTCCGCTGACATTCTAAATTTCGCACCTGGAAGCTCGTCCTTAACTAAAGGCGAAACCATTCTAGATACGGCTAAAACCTATCTGGCTATGGGAACGGACATGATGGTGATTCGGCATCAAGAGGCGGGGGTTCCGGCGGCGATCGCAGCAGAAATGGATCGGCTAAACTGTGGGGTTGGGGTATTGAATGCAGGCGATGGCCAACATGAACATCCATCGCAAGCCCTATTAGATTTATTTACCATTTGCACAGCGATCGATTCGGTGAATCCAAGGCTCGATCTTTTGAAGGGCAAAAAAATTGCGATCGTCGGTGATATCCTTCATTCACGGGTAGCCCGATCGAACTTGTGGAGTCTGACGGCCAGTGGCGCTGAAGTTCATCTTGCGGCTCCACCAACGTTGTTACCGATGGCCTTTGCAGATTTTGTTCAGGGCACGACGATCGACCGGAAACTATTCATTCACTGGAATTTGGATGATGCAATTGTGGATGCTGATTTCGTGATGACGTTACGATTGCAAAAAGAACGGATGACCAGTCATTTGTTGCCGAGTTTACGAGAATTCCATCAACAATTTGGTATTACTCGCGATCGGCTAAAAATTTGTAATCCCAATGTTCGAGTTCTCCATCCCGGTCCAACCAATCGGGGAGTTGAATTAACATCGGATGTGATGGATGATGGCACGATTAGTTTAGTTTCTGAACAAGTGACCAATGGCGTTGCAGTTCGGATGGCATTGTTATATCTAATGGGAAGTACTCAATGAACTCTAATTTAAAGCTTGATCTAGTGCCGAATCCTAAGCCTGATTCATTTGCATTAACCTTTGCACCGCTGTCTCTAGAAGAAGTGTATGCCATTGCAGATGATGGCGCGAATGGCGCGATCGTTTTGATGAGTGGAATGGTGCGTAATAAAACCGATGGTCGAGCGGTCGATTGTTTGGAATATCAAGCCTATGAGCCAATGGCAATTAATGTATTTAAACAAATTGGAGTTGAAATTCGGACTAAATGGAATGATATTACAACGATAGTTATTCATCATCGGACTGGGAAACTGGCGATCGGTGAAATCAGTGTGTTGGTGGCGATCGGCAGTCCACATCGAGGCGAAGCTTTTGCAGCTTGTCAGTATGCGATCGACACATTGAAGCATAATGCGCCGATTTGGAAAAAAGAACATTGGGAAGATGGCAGTAGTAGTTGGGTGAGTATTGGGGCTTGTGAACAGGTTGAGTGTTAGTGCGGTGATTTAAAATCGATCGGGGTTTTAATCGATTCAGAAGATTACTATACATTTCCTATTGTAATCCGATGGTCTCCGACCAGCCATAGGCTATCGCCCACCGTAATCCCTAATCGCTCTTGAGCATTACCACAATTCACTGCAATCTCCACAAATCCATGGCTTCCCACAATAGCAACTAATTGCCCAACCCTCGATTCGGCATAGTTTTTTTGAATAGGTAATATGTGATCTGATAAATGAATATTCCAACACTCCAATGAATTTGAATCAAGCTTCAGATTAGTAATTAGATTGCCAAAGCGATCGACGGATTGAACTATCCCCTGTTGTTTACCATCAGAATTCACCGCAAGTAATTCTGGTAAATAGATTAAACTAGAAACATCGATCGCACTCCCCAAAGCCTCGATCGCAACCCCAGCAGCAAGATGACCCGCAACTGAGGCAAAAATATCGCGACCATGAAAAGTCGAACTCGGACTGGAGGTGCGCCAATATTGAGGTCGATCGAGTTCAACAGCAGCAATAATAGGACTATCATGAATCCCTGTCAGAACGCCATTATCAGGACCGACAAAGATACCGTCTGCCGTTACAAAAGCAATAGATCTACGATCGCTTCCAACACCGGGATCAATCACCACTAAGTGAACTGTATTCGATGGGAAATAGCGATAAGCACATTGCAGATGAAATCGTCCAGCGACAATATCTTGGGGAGCCACATCATGGGTAAGATCTACAATAGTCACCGTCGGGCAAATTTCAAAAATTACACCCTTTATCACCCCGACATAGGTATCTTGAGTGCCAAAATCAGTCAATAACGTCAGAATGCTCATATCTTATTCTATTACAAAAATCATATTCAATATGATGAATTTCCATAAAATTCCACATTGCAATTCAAATATGTTAGCGTAAAATTAATCAAATTTATTCAGATGAGTCTATTCTCCACAATACCCCCATCACACTAAAATAAATTCTTATACAGCAAGGAAAATCTAATGATATTTACGCGACTTAAAAGCTTATTTAATCCCCATTCGACCTCTGCCGATCGATTAATTAAGCTAAGTCACGAAGCCCATCGAATCAATCTAAAACGGGGACTGGCCTCACGTCTAGCCACCGCAAAAGCACAGGACAATTTAATCCTCGTTGAGCTATTAGAGGCGGAAGCAGAATACCTAGAATCCTAACACCGCCACTTTAGTGAGGTTGTGTTAAAGTGGCGAATCTTTTTTCGTTAATACTTTAATGCAACCCCTTGCTGGAGTGCCCATTATGAATGCTCGTTTAGATCGCTGTACGTCAGCAGTACAAAGTTTGGTCACGACTATCATTATCTTAGTTGGAATGAATTCAGCCCAAGCCCAGAATCCTGCCGAATTAATTCCGCCTGCTCCAAGTTCCTATGCAGGAGAAAATACATTAAATACAACGTTGGACTATACCAATAGTGTACAACCTCAAAATTTGCAACCCTTCAACGCCCCAAATATAGATCCAAATACAGTCCCAAGTACAACCGCAGTGGCGTATCGAGTCATTATTCCCAGTGACAATTCCACATTATTGGAGCAAGCAAAAGCGATCGAACCAACCGCATTTATTCAATTGATTGATGGTCAGCGAGTAATCCAGGTGGGACTTTTTAGCGCCGAGGCATTAGCCCTCCAACAAGTCGCCCGATTCCAAGCCGCCGGAATGCCCGTACGGATGCAGCAAGGGAATTCCTCGAACATACCTGTCACAATGCCGCAAACTTCCTTATCAACAACAACGATAATACCAACGACAGCAATGCCACCAGAGCAAGCCTTTGCATCAGTACCGCCTGCCCCGTATTCTCTACCTGTAGGGAAATCGTCAATGGGTTCGACGGCTACCAATACTGCATTTAATGCCTCATCAAATAAAGGTTTCTATGTAGTCATTCCAACGGTGACAGCAGACGTGAATTATGTCCAATCTCAACTCAATCAAGTCGGAATTCCACCCCAATATATTCTTTTATGCGATCGACCCTTTGGTTTGCACTATGCAATCGGAACATTTAGCAAACGTTCAGAAGCAGAACGACTTTCAGATATTATCCGCGATCGGACTAAATTTGATGCACGAGTTTATTATGAGCGTTAAGATTGAATGAATGCTACCTGGGGATTCCCATGCCATTTAATTTCAATCAGCTTGCAAAAACGCTATCCTATTTTGAAGCGATTCCTATATTGAGCAATTTTCAACGAATGTTTAACACCACTCCACCCCCACAACAACCTCAAATTGTCCTTTCATCCACAGGTGAAAAGATGTTGTTTGATTTTAGAACCCAAATCGACCTATCTCAGACCTGGGGTGCGGTGGATGACGTCGTGATGGGTGGGGTGAGTGAAAGTGGCATCATCAAAAGTGTTGAAGGCGCTCTTTTTACGGGAAATGTCTCGACGGACCAATCGGGCGGGTTTGTTTCAGTGCGCACTCGGAATTTTCCAGAGCCACTAGATTTATCAAAGTATCAAGGGCTAGAACTCCGGCTAAAAGGGGATGGAAATCGCTATAAATTTTTTGTTCGTAGTAGTTTAGGGTGGGATACTATGGCCTATGCCTATGCCTTTGATACGATCGCTGGAGAATGGATTACGGTGAGGGTTCCATTTCTGGATATGGTGGCTGTAGAGCGGGCTAAAACTATAGCGAATGCACCCCCAGTGGATATTAGAAACATTCGATCGCTACAATTTATGTTAAGTAAGTTTGAATACGATGGTCAACTGAATCCTCGATTTACAGCAGGTCGATTTAATTTATCTATTGAGTCGATTGGGGCTTACTAACTTGGCATTTACTGATAACTGGAAAGAATTTCGAGAACCCTTGAGCTAGAGTCATCCAACTTGGTATAGTGCTTTAGATTGAATAAAGATAGGAAGATTTTATGTCTGATAAGAAGTCTGAGACAACGGGTGGAGATGCGATCGATATTGCGATCGAGAAGGGCATTGATTTTGATGGATCGGCCATTCCATCGGCAAAACTAGAACTGTATAAAAGCGTCATGGGGATGGAAGCCGATCGTCAGCGCAGTGGTGTATCCAATACAATGCGATCGAGGATTGTGCGAATTGGAGCAAAGCATATTCCTCAAGATGAGTTGAATGCCAAACTGGAAGCAGCAGGATTTGCACCGTTGAAAGATAAGGATATTGCATTTTTCTATGGTCCTAAATAGATCTTAATTAATGATCTGCTTACTTAGTTATCTAAAGTGATTACTAAATCGTTAGTTCCATTTGTGAAGACTGAAACTCCGACGATCGATCTGTCTGTAAAGGTCGATCGTCGGGGTAATTTTTTAGTTTTTAAGTATGAGATGACGGGCGCGATCGAATCTATATTGATGGCTGAACGTGAGTTTCCCACTAGACGTATGGGGCTTTGGGAGACGACTTGTTTTGAATATTTTTTTGGGATTCCTGGTCAGGATAATTATTGGGAAGTGAATCTTTCGACATCAGGAGATTGGAATGTATTTCAATTAGATAAATACCGATCGGGATTACGGGAAGAACTCGCGATCGAAGCCCTTTCAGTCTCAGTCAACCGATCGGTATTTTCATTGGAAACACAGTTTGACTTGAGTTTGTTGGGGTTAGAGGATAGTGAACTTGAGCTTTCAGTGACGGCGGTGATGGCAGATCAATTGGGTCAGATCAGCTATTGGGCAGTATGTCATGCGGGAGTAGAAGCAGACTTTCATTTGCGGGATAGTTTTGTGATGCAAATGAATTTAGTGTGATATTCCATTTGTGATTAGAATCTAAATCATTCCAGCCAGCATTTCATAAAGCGTCAAAACCGAAATAAAATCAAGTTCTCCTTTTCCCTGAGCCTGTAATGCATTCATTTGTTCCGCCGCATTCGCACTACCGGGAAGTGATATTTTTTCCTGCATTGCCGTTTGCAACACAATATTCATATCCTTACGAAAGAGATCTAATTTAAATCCTGGACTGAAGTTCCGATCGAGCATCTTCTGACCATGAATTTCCATCACCTTACTTTGAGCAAACCCACCGAGTAAAGCATCCCGAACCTTCGCACCATCGACACCTGATTTCTTCGCTAACGTCAACGCCTCGGCGACTCCTTGTACAGTCATTGCCACAACGATTTGATTGCAAGCTTTTGTAATTTGTCCGGCTCCAGCATCACCAATATGGACAATGTTTTTACCCATCGCTTGCAGAATGGGAAGTGCCCGATCGAAGGCTGATTTTTCGCCGCCCACCATAATCGACAATGTTCCCTGTTGTGCGCCAATATCACCGCCAGAAACGGGAGCATCTAACGCGCTTACTCCCTTGGTTTGCAACGCTTGAAAAATCTTACGTGATGTTGCTGCCGCAATCGTGGACATGTCTATAAACAACATCCCAGACCGAACACTGGAGAGAATACCATTCTCACTAAAAATAATACTATCAACATCAGGCGAATCAGGGACACAAGTAATGATAACGTCAACAGTTTGAGTCAGATGGGTGATTGAATCTGCAACAGTTGCACCATCAGTAGCGAGTTCACCCATTACGGGACGGCTACGATTGTAAACGGTGACAGCATAGCCTGCTTTTAAAAGATTGCGGACCATAGGTCTTCCCATAATACCTAGACCAATAAAACCAATACGATCGGGATTGTAAGAGTCCATAAATGAGATAATATTTGCAAATTTCCTATTTGGAATTGTATATGAATTCTTCCCTCATTTTTAGTCCAGAAATGATCGCCTCGCCTATTTCTTTACTACTGCTGTTATTAATTGGAATTGGAACGGGAACTGTGGCGGGAGTGCTGGGAGTGGGCGGTGGAGCCGTGATTGTTCCGTTGTTAACGATGTGGCGGATTGAGTTAGTGCAGGCGACGGCGACGAGTTTGGTGGGGGTATTGTTGAGTTCGATGTCGGGAAGTTGGCGTAATTGGGCAAAGGGGGAATTGCAGTGGCGACAGGCGATCGTATTAGGATTTTTTGGTTTGCCGACGGCGCAGGTGGGTGCTTGGGTCGCAAATCAAATAAACGATCGGATTTTGGCATTCTCGTTTGCGGTATTTTTAATCACAATGATTTTTTTAGTGGAATACAAAAAACGATTGGGATCGCCCCTGACCACCGAGCCACAGAGTTTTGAATCGCAACGCATTAATGCGCCAAACCTTTTAGTCCCCGTTACCCAGGCAGATCTGAGGGGATCGCTTCCGATCGGTCTCTTCGCGGGATTTCTCTCGGGTCTCTTTGGGGTGGGTGGTGGGGCGGTGATGGTGCCGTTACAGATGGTGTGGTTAGGTGAACCAATTAAGTCAGCCGTCAGGACGAGTTTAGGCGCAATAGTATTGATTGCAATGTCGGGGCTATGGCGTTATGGCATTCAGGGAAATGTGCTGTGGGGACCGGGATTTATGCTGGCAATTGGTGGAGCGATCGGGGCACAATTTGGTACTCGTTTATTGAAAACGTTATCGAGCGATCGGGTTAACCAATTATTTCGAGCATTACTGATTATCTTAGCGATTTATATGACTTGGCGCGGAATTCGCGGACGTTAAAGATTGATTATTTTAAGCATCCGGAAACATTGCTTTGAATTCTTCAGCCGTGATCCGATCGTTCTCTGATTCCAACCGATCGAGAAATACTAATCCCAGAAAATGATCGTATTCATGTTGAAAGATTCGGGCAACAAAATCAGTGAATATTGTTTGAATAGTTGCTCCAGTCCGATCGGTATATTCAACGGTAATCGATTGATGCCGAGGAACAAATCCACGATATTGAGGCACACTCAGACAACCTTCCCAGCCTTTTTCCATTTGGGATGATCGATTGATGATTTTAGGATTGATGAGGGCGATCGGCTCCATTTCAGGTGCGTTAGGATAGCGCGGCGTAGGACGAGATGCAATCACCATAATTTGAATGGATTCATCAACTTGAGGGGCTGCAATGCCGACACCATTGGCCGATCGAAGCGTTGCTAAAAGGTCATCAATTAAAGTTTGCGTTACGGGATTATTGAAGTCAGTGATGAGTGCTGCTGTTTGGCGGAGCGTGGGATGACCCAGGTGGAGAATGGTTCGCATGGGATTTAAGTATAGATGGACCGACTGAGTTGTTGCAATGGACAACTGGTTAATCAATGATAGCGACGATCGGCGAAAAATATGACTCTTGAGAATTAGGAATTGGTGGCCTATAGCGGAAAATGGGATGAATTCATGAACATCAATCGCAATATTAATTTGCGAGAAGGTGCAACTTATAATGAGTCCATATCTATCAAAATCATGATGAAATTCTCGAATTTATCTTATTAGCACATCATCCCAAAGAAAAACCGATCGTCCATCAAGCCCCATTAGCAACGATCGGATAAAATCCTCGATCGTATTGTCTATCCCTAATTAACTTGGCAAGATGGACAATAGTAAACTCGTCGCCCACCCACAGTATCTTTAACGATCGTATCACCGCAGACATAGCAAGGTTGGTTTGTGCGCGAGAACACCCAATGACGATAGAACGATCGGGGTTTACCTTGGGCTTTCAACCCCATAGCAATCTCTAAATCATTTGTAATCCCTTGGGTCGCATAGGATTGACGGGGCACATTGAGAATGGCTTGGGCTAATTTGCTGATCTGTTCAGAAGTACAATCGATCGGCCTTGCAGTGGGGTAAATCCCGGCGATAAAGAGAACTTCACTACGCAGATAATTACCAAGTCCACAGACAAATTGTTGATCGAGCAATAGCGTTGGAAAACCCCGCCGAAAGAAGCATTTATTTAAAAGTCTAGCTTCCACATCCTCAGCAGTAGTCGCATCATCTAAAACATCAGGGCCAAGTTTTTGCAGAAATGGGTGAATTGC